>DJFN01000076.1:290-4642 GCA_002432085.1 Flavobacteriales bacterium UBA5871 | reverse complement strand
TCACCCTGCCTTCGGATTACATCGTCGGCGCTACCGGTACGCTGCTTACGACTGCCGAGCTGGATGCTTACAAGACGGTTGGGACACGAAATGCTGCGCGTCGCAAGAAGCCGAAATTGTATAAGCCAACCGTGACAACACCGACAAAAACGCTGCAATACGCTGCGAAAAATGTCCCGGATTTCGCCTGGTTCGCCGATAAGAATTTCGTTATTCAGTACGATACGGTGAAGCTGCCTGGTGGTAAAGTGATCGATGCATTTTCGTACTACCACAACAAAAAGAAAACGATCTGGAATAACAGCATCGATTACGTAAAAGACGGTGTGAGAAAATACAGTGGCTGGATCGGCGATTACGAATATCCGGTCGTGCAGGTGGTTGAAGGTCCGGCGAATAATTCAAGCGGCGGAATGGAATACCCGATGGTGACGCTGATCACGAGTCCGGATGCAAAAATCGAAACGCTCGATGCCGTTATTGCACACGAGATCGGCCACAACTGGTTTATGAGTATGCTCGGCAGCAACGAGCGCGATCACGCCTGGATGGACGAAGGTCTGAACACCTATTTCCAGTTCCGCTACGAAGCGGAGAAATACCGTGCCAATTCCATTTTCGGCGACGCCATTCCGAAAGAGCTGAAGGACCTGCCAGCCGACAAATTCCTGAAGATCATCTACAAGGTTATCGGCGAAAACATCCCGATGGAATCTGCCATGGATACGCCTTCCGCCGAGTTCCCGGACAGTGACGAATACGGTTTGATCTCTTACGTGAAGACCGCTTTGTGGATGTACGTTCTCGAAACGTCCGTAGGCAGAGCGAAAGTCGACAAAGCCGTTCAGCATTACTTCGCCAAGTGGAAGCACAAGCACCCGCAGCCGGAAGATATGCAGGCAGCATTTGAAGAAGCTACCGGCGAGGATCTGGACAAGTTCTTCGCGCTGACGAAGAAGACAGGAGCGCTCGAGTAACACGAAAGCCCTCGGCTTGGTTCCGACAAAATATGTCAATGTTAAACACATGCCGGGAACAATGTTCCCGGTTATAAATGCAGCATAACAATTCGCGAAAATTCGCCAATTCGCGGGAAGCTGCAGCTGACATTAATCTCTGTTCTCAATCGATTTCCAGGCGTATCAGCTCGATGCGCCTAGCGGTTACTTCTTCGATGTGCAACGTGATCGGACCCAGCTCTATGCTCGTTCCTGCTTCGGGAATGCTTTCCACTTCATGGATGGCTAAACCGCCAAGGGTTTCGTAAGCTTCCGATTCGGGCAATGAAAGTCCGTAAGTGCGATTGATATAGGAAATCTCCGCACGGGCAGAAAAACGAAACGATTTTTCCGAAAGCTGTTCTTCGAACCAGTCGTCGTCGTCATGCTCGTCCTCGATTTCGCCGACGATCTCCTCGACCAGGTCCTCGATCGTGATCAGCCCTTCGGTACCCGAATATTCGTCGAGCACGACCGCGAGGTGCNNGTCGTCATGCTCGTCCTCGATTTCCCCGAAAATTTCTTCGATCACATCTTCGATGGTCACGATGCCGGCCGTTCCGCCGTATTCATCCACCACCACAGCGATACTGCCGCTTTGCTTGGTGAACATTTCGAGCAGCTCCTTCCCCGGAATAGCGGCCGGAACAAAGGAAATCGGACGCAGCAGCTGCTTGATCCCCTGCGGACGACGAAACATTTCGTAGGAATGAATGTAGCCGATGATGTTGTCGACGCTGTCACGGTAAACGAGCAGCTTCGACAAACGCGTTTCGATGAACATGCGCGACACTTCCTCGATCGATGCTTCCACATCTATGGCNNCACGATCTCGGTGCGCGGCACCATGCAATCGCGGGCTTTGATACGGGAAAAATCGAGCGCGTTCTGCAGGATCTGCATTTCATTGCCGAGATCGGCCTCGTCTTCCATCCGCTCGTTCATATCGGCCACGAAATGCTGCAAATCGGTCTTGGAAAATACTTTTTCGGTTTGCTCGACCTTTACGCCAAGCAGCCGCAGAAATCCCTGGCTGAGNNCAATGAAGAGCAGCCAGTATAATAAGGCCATAGGTCCGAGGCCAAGCGAGAAGAAACCGTTCGGATTGAGCTGAATCAGCGTTTTCGGAAGGAATTCCGCAATGATCAGCACGATGAGCGTGGAAATGACCGTTTGCAGGATGAGAATGAGGTATTCCGCCTCGATTCCCCAGCCCATAATGACAGGATTCAGCAGATCGGCGATGTAAATTCCAAAAATTACGAGCGCCAGGTTGTTTGCCAGCAATATGGTTGCGAGAAAATGGCCTTCATTGCCATAAAACTGGCCCAGAATGCGACTCAAAAAGGAATCTTTGCTGCGATCGAGCTCGACCTTGAGACGGTTGGAGGAAACAAATGCCATTTCCATGCCTGAAGTGAAGGCCGAAAAAAGCAGGGTCCCTAAAATGACGAGTATGTCTGTGTCCATTAGTCGGTTTACACCTGAAAAATAGGAAAAAGCGGCGATCAACGCACGTCGAACCCTATATCTCTTCTAAAATAAGCCTTATCAAAGCTGATCTGTCCGATGGATCTGTAGGAACGCTCTAACGCCTGATCGAGATTTTTCCCGTACGAAGTAACGGCCAGTACGCGGCCACCGTTGGAAACAACCGTCGGACCATCACCTGAAGTGCCGGCGTGGAATACAATACTGTCGCTGATGCCGTTCAGACCGTGAATGGTTTTCCCTTTTTCGTAGTCTTCAGGATAACCTCCTGAAACCATCATGACAGTGCAGGCGCTGCGCTCTTCGAACTGGATNNGTTTCCGGGTCGCCCATGCGGCAGTTGTATTCGATCACATACGGCTCGCCTTTGACGTTGATGAGTCCGAAGAAGATAAAGCCTTTGTAAACGATATTGTCGGCCCTCAATCCTTTAACCGTCGGAATGATGATCTGGTTTTCGATCTTGTCCATGAAGGTTTTGTCGACAAACGGAACCGGTGAAATGGCGCCCATTCCTCCTGTGTTCAATCCTTTGTCGCCTTCGCCGATACGCTTGTAGTCTTTCGCTTCCGGCAGGATCTTGTACGATTCGCCGTCGGTCAGAACGAATACAGAGCATTCGATCCCGGTCAGGAATTGTTCGATCACCACGCGTGAGCTGGCATCACCGAATTTCGCGTCGGCCAGCATGGCTTTAAGCTCGGCTTTGGCTTCCGGAAGCGTTTCCGGGATCACCACGCCTTTCCCGGCTGCGAGACCGTCGGCTTTGAGCACGTAGGGCGCTTTCATGGATTCGAGAAAAGCATAGCCTTCTTCGAGCGTGTCTTTGGTAAAGGTCGCGTATTTAGCCGTCGGGATGTTGTGACGCATCATGAATGCTTTCGCAAAATCCTTGCTGCCTTCCAGCTGTGCGGCTTCTTTGTTCGGACCGATTACCGGTATTTTTTTCAGTTGGTCGTCTGCCAGGAAGAAATCGTGGATGCCCATAACGAGCGGGTCTTCCGGACCGACAACGACCATTTTTACATTTTCTTTCAGAACGAAGTCTTTCACCGCTTCGAAATCCGTCGGTTTGATGTCGACGTTTTTACCGTGCTGACGTGTTCCGGCATTTCCCGGCGCGATGAACAATTGCTCGAGCTGCGAGCTTTGCGCCAGTTTCCAGGCGATGGCGTGCTCTCTTCCGCCCGATCCCAATAATAAAACCCTCATTAGCAGTGCTTCAATAAGGATTCGAAAAACAGGCGTCCGTCTTCGTTCGCCAGCTCGTTATCCGCAGCGCGCTCCGGGTGCGGCATCATTCCGAACACGTTGCGGCCTTTGTTGGTGATACCGGCAATGTTGTTCAGGGAACCGTTCGGATTGTGCTCTTCGGAGATCGTTCCTTCGGCATCTGCATAGCGGAACAACACCTGGTCGTTATCGAGGATGGATTTCAGGCTATCTTCCGCAGCGTAGAAGCGTCCTTCGCCGTGAGCGATCGGAATTTTGTACGCGCGGTTCGTATCGAGACCTTTCGTGATCGCCGTTCCGTTGGATGCCGGCTTCAGGAAAACGTTCCTGCAAATGAAACGACGGCTGGTGTTGTGCAGCAGCGCTCCTTCGAGCAAACCGGATTCCGTCAGGATCTGGAAGCCATTGCAAACGCCCATCACGTAACCGCCTTTGTTGGCGTGGTTAATCACTTCACCCATGATCGGTGACAGCTTGGCAATAGCACCTGAGCGCAGGTAATCGCCATAGGAAAATCCGCCCGGTAGCACCACGAAATCAACGCCTTTCAGCGATGTGTCTTTGTGCCATAAGCGTTCAACTTTTTGTCCCATGAGATCCTGCAGGACATATACCATGTCTTCATCACAA
>DJFN01000076.1:0-148 GCA_002432085.1 Flavobacteriales bacterium UBA5871 | reverse complement strand
CCAGAACTTGTGAATAAAGGCGAACGTGAAGAAAAACGCCAGTATGATGAACGAAAAGTTGAACCATTCGATCTGTTGATAAAAAACCAGGTGCGCTACACCGAGCAGTACACCGCCGACCAGAATCCATATCAGGGAGGCTGTCAGC
>DJFN01000210.1:12234-19756 GCA_002432085.1 Flavobacteriales bacterium UBA5871 | reverse complement strand
AGGCACTTTCACCTCGCCCATCGTATCTTTTTCAATTCTGAAATCCATTTCTATGGTAGTTTATGATTTATTACTATTTTTACCCCGTAAATGTTGAAACAGCCTGTTCCGACAGCTTCGGAAGGCAGGCACAAAAATAACACAAGATGAGTATTTTCGGAATTGTAGTGTTTCTTTTANNCTTTTGTTCCTGCTTGGATTCATCGTTCCTTTCTGGATCACGTTGGGCATCGGCCAGCAGATGCGTCCGAAGAAAGTATTTGAAAAAGACGAAGAAGGACACTGATCCTTTTTTCCTCAAAATATATGCGCTCTCTGTCGAAAGATGGGGAGCGTTTTGTTTTATACGACTTTCAACAGGCCGAAGACCGAATGACTGGAAGATGAGTGACTGGAGACCGGCGACTGAAGACCGAATCACCCTTCCTGCATGACCCGGATAATCTTCGCCACATCTTTTTCTTCGTACCGAATGATCAGCTTCAGCATCTGGCGGAATACATAGCTTTTCGGTCGCTTGAACGAATTTCCTAGCACAGCGACCTGCGTATCGAGATTCCGGATCACTTCACTGCGCGTGGTGGTTTGCGCTTTCCAGATAGCGTTGGCTGAGATCCACGAGGCGCTGCGGGCTTTTCCTATGCTGAAATCGATCAGCCGTTCGTCGGTGTTCTTCCCCGCCCAATCGGCCAGGTAGAGCATTCGGGAAACTTTCCCGAGCTTGCGCTGCATTTCCTGTGTGAGTGAAAAAAGGATGGCGTTGACCCGGTTGAAGTCCGTTTGCAGAACAGCGATTTGCTTTCCTTCCGAAACGTGTGCGGCGGCAATCGCGAGGTCGAGGTTGATATGTGCGTTCATACCGAGCACGATGTGCTGTGAGATGCACAGCGTATGGCCCGTCGTATCGAAAGCGGCTTTCCATGCGGCGCTCACAGGCTGTTTCTGACAATAATCCTGGTAAGCGCGGATATACAGGTTAGCGAAATATACATCGAAAGCTTCCATCCGCGGATTGTCCTCAAAAACACCTTTGTCGATGTTGTGCTTGATTTCCGCCGTCGTGCGACGATACAAATAAGCGAAAAATGCGTTCGGACTTTTCCGTTCAACGGACTCGTCGATAATGGCGTCCAGTCGTTCCAGTACGCCGTTGATTGTTGAAGGAAGCTCCATTTGTTCAGTGCAATGATGGTTCGGCAAACCTACTAAAAATAAGGAAGCTGCGTTCTTCGCTTCAACAAGTGTTAAAATTCGTTCTCGCGAAATCCGGATTTCGATTCCCCGCGTAACTAAGGCATAAACTTAAACACATCGTTATGAAGAAAGGATTTGTAGCATTTGCCGTTATCGCATCGATGGCCGCATTTGGACTGACAGGCTGCGGTGGCAGCGCGAACATGCAGGAAGAAACATCCATGCAGGAAAACGACACCGAAGAAACCGCTATGCCGGAAGAAACGAAAGAAGAGCCGTATGTAATGGTTGGCGGGGCGAAAATGGTTCCTTCGAAAGATATCGTCGACAATGCGATGGGCTCGGCCGATCATACAACACTTGTGGCCGCGGTTAAAGCAGCCGGATTGGTGGAAACACTTAAAAGTGCCGGACCATTTACCGTATTCGCCCCGACCAACGCCGCATTCGAGCAATTGCCGAAAGGAGCCGTGGAAAATCTGCTGAAGCCGGAGAACAAAGGCAAGCTGACTTCTGTACTCACCTATCATGTGGTTTCCGGAACTTATAAAGCTTCTGATCTGAAAGACGGTCAGACGCTGAAAACCGTTCAGGGCGAAACACTGAAGATTTCCGAGAAAGACGGGAAATGGTGGGTTAACGGTGCCGAAATCACGATCGCTGACGTGATCTCCCAAAATGGTGTTACGCACGTGATCAGTGCAGTAGTGATGCCGAAGAAAATGTGACAACTGAATCACCGTTGAGGGACAGAGTCGCTTCCTGTGTTTACGGGGAGTGACTTTTTTCTGCCGAATAAATCGCTGTGCGCACCCATTGTTGAAAAAAAGTACTATCTTTGTCCTCCAAATTAAAAATAAATACTGTTATGTACGCAATCGTAGAGATAGCAGGGCAGCAATTCAAAGTGCAAAAAGACCAGAAGATCTTTGTACACCGTTTGGCTGGCGATGCAGGTTCAAAAGTAGAATTTGACCGTGTATTGCTCGTTGACAACGGAGGCAAAGTGAACGTTGGCGCCCCGGCTATAGCAGGAGCAGTTGTTTCTGCAGAAATTAATGATCACGTGAAAGGTGATACGGTTATCGTTTTCCGCAAAAAACGCAGAAAAGGCTATGTGAAACGCAACGGGCACCGTCAGGCGCTTACGCAAATCACAATAACAGGTATTAAAGCGTAAATTTTTTCCGTTTCGACGGAAGTAAAAAATAGAAAACATGGCACACAAAAAAGGAGTCGGTAGTTCCAAAAACGGTCGCGAGTCAGAAAGCAAGCGTCTTGGAGTGAAAATTTACGGCGGTCAGGCTGCTGTTGCCGGCAACATCATCGTTCGTCAGCGCGGTACACAACACCACCCTGGCAACAATGTAGGTATCGGAAAAGATCACACATTGTATGCATTGGAGGATGGAGTTGTTGAGTTCCGTAAGAAAAAAGACAATCGTTCTTTCGTATCGGTTGTTCCGTTTGCTGCGGAAGCGTAACAACGTTCAATTCAACACATTGAAAGCGGATTCTGTGAAGAATCCGCTTTTTTATTTTCAGTGAATTAGGTTAAATATTCATTAAGAATATGTAAATATTCACGCAGAGATAGTTTTCGTTCATTCTTTTTGGCTTTTAACAAATGCCGGAGATACTTTGTCCCTGAAAACTGATTTCTATGCCCTCTCTACTGCAACAAGGATTGTCTACAATCCTGACTACTACTGTTATTACCTTTTTTGCATCAGCTCAGACTGTACTGGATTCACCACAGCTCAACCGGGCCGTGCTCCGCTATTTCGATTCCGAACGTATGCAGGAATTGCTCGGCGATCCCGATCGCAAAGCAAAAGTGATGTATTATTTCACCCAGTCGTTCCAGGTCGTTCCGTCCGATTGCGCAACCTGCCCGATGGATTACGAAACGTTCTTCAATAACGACCTGTTCAACATTTTTGAGCTTGAAAGCCACCGCCAGCCGTCGGCTCCTGTAACGCTGAACTACCGAAACAAGTACGTTGTAACGCTGTCACCTGGCGATGAGGTTACCGCTCATATCGGCGGCATTGCTGCGTTCGAGCTGGTGAAAGGCATTCCATACCGTGCGTTGCCAACCTGGGTTTCGACCGGTAGCGACGATGCCGATTTTCAGCAGTACAAGAATGCGCTCGTTGCCTGGAAGACCGACTTTCCTCAGGAATTCAGAGATCTGAAAAAATCGCCCGACTTGCTCAAAATCCGTTACTTCCAGTTCCGGCAAATGACACCCGAACAGCGAACAGCCATTCTAGCCCAATCTTCGCTTTACATTATTGTTGACGATGAAGTGATGACCTATTAGGCACTTCCTTATAAAACACACTTATGAGAAAATACTATAGCTTTCAGTATTGCGGACTGCTTATCGGTTTCCTGCTGGTTTCTTCTTCTTTCCACGCGCAATGTGTACCCGCGCCGGTTCCCAACAACAGCTGCTACCAGATGGTTATTCTGGCCGATGATTTCTGCTGCTTCTGGGATTGGGACAATGTTTGCCAGGATGCGTACAACGACTGTTTTGGCGGTGGTAGCGGAACTCCGACAACCGGTGACTGCGAAGGAGCGATCCCGATCTGTACGAACGACCTTGCGTTTTCCATCGATCCGAACGGCTATGGGGCGATCGATGAGCTTTGTGTCGGATGTACATCCAACCCTTTAACCAACCCTGCTAGCGGAAACGATGGATGCCTTCAATCCGGAGAGTTGAATAGCACCTGGTTTTCACTTGCCGTCGTAGCCGGTGGAACACTGCAGTTCAGCTTTGGATCGAACGGTGGCGGATCCAATTGTTACGACTGGATTATGTGGCCTTATAATGCAAGCGCCTGTGCGAACATCGACGCCGGAACGCACGCGCCGATTCGCTGCAACTGGAATTTCCCGTGCGAATCGTTCACCGGGCTGGGAACACCTCCGCCAGCAGGTGGGGAGCCGGGCAATTTCGAGCCAACACTGAACGTGGTGGCTGGTCAGCAGTTCCTGATCTGTCTTTCGAATTACAGCAGTGCGATCACCTCACTTCCGCTCAACTTCTATGGAACGGCAAACATTCAATGTATCCCGCTGTCGGTAGAATTCGATGAATTTACCGCCGATGCTCAGCGCGGCTATAACTTCCTGCAATGGAGCACCACTTCAGAAATTAACTGCGACTACTACGAAGTGCAGCGCAGCAGGAACGGGAGCGAGTTTGAAAAAATCGGCGTGGTCGACGGACACGGAACGACCCTGGAGCCTTCAGCCTACAAATACGAAGATTACAGCTATACCGACGAAATCACCTATTACAGACTTAAACAAGTGGATTTCAACGGAGAAGCCCATTACTCCTCGATCCTGGTAGTGACACAAGAGGTCCCGGAAACCTTTGAAATTGTTAAAGTTTATCCAAACCCTGCTGAAGATCAGTTAAATGTGCATTTTTACTTACCGCAATCCGCTAAAGCGACAGTCATCGTAAGCGGATTGAACGGAAGGGAATTGTACCGGGAAACCAGTTACTACGGCAAGGGAGGAACGATTGTACAGCTTGATGTACAGGATTACCAGCCCGGCTTGTATATGGTGACAATCCTGGACGAAGAAACTCACAACCGGGATGTGGTTAATGTGAGTGTCCGCTAATCGGACTGGTAGTTCATGAATCCCGCTTATCATTGGTAGGCGGGATTTTTGTTTTTTAAAATCTCACCATAAAGGAGCAAAGGCGCTTTACTGGTGAATTACCGACCGGAGTGCAAAATCATTAGACTTTGCCCTTTGCTTTCTCCCGATCCCGATAGTTATCTGGAAGGGAAACACATCAAATAAGTCTTTGCTCCTTTGTGGTGAAACCTTAACTTTGCTCCTGTCTGCCGACAAAGGCAGGCACAAAACACGAGAACAGATGTTGGAAATAGCACGCATCAGAACGGACAAAGATGCCATCATTAACGGCTTGAACAAGCGGCATTTCGATGCTCGCCCGATCATAGACGAAATCCTGGAAAAGGATGAGCTCTGGAAAAAGAACAAGGCTTCGATGGAAAAAGCGTCGGCGGAGATGAACAGCTATGCCAAGGAAATCGGCTCTCTGATGAAAGAAGGGAAAAAAGACGAAGTGGAAGCAGTGAAGGCAAAAGTAGCCGAGCTTAAATCCACCGAAGCTTCCCTGAAAGAAGTGGTGCAGGACCTCGAAAAAGCCATTCAGAACCTGTTGTACCAGCTACCGAACGTTCCGAACGAGCTCGTTAAGATTGGAAAAAATGAGCTCGACAACGAAACGGTGGAAGAATCCGGTACAGCGCCGAAGCTGCATGAAGGAGCCGTTCCGCATTGGGAGCTGACCAAGCGTTACAACCTGATCGATTTTGAGCTCGGTGTGAAAATCACCGGTGCAGGTTTCCCGGTTTACCGGGGAAAAGGTGCCAAGCTGCAGCGCGCTTTGATCCAGTTCTTCCTTGATGAAGCGGAAAAAGCCGGCTATGAGGAATTCATTCCACCGCATGTGGTGAACGAAGCGAGCGCTTACGGAACAGGGCAGCTGCCGGATAAAGAAGGACAGATGTATTACATCACCGAAGATGATCTGTACATGATCCCGACGGCGGAAGTACCGCTCACCAATATTTACCGCGATGTCATTCTTCCGGATGAGAATTTCTCCATCAAAATGACGGGTTACACACCGTGTTTCCGTCGAGAGGCGGGAAGCTACGGTGCACACGTGCGTGGTTTGAACCGTTTGCACCAGTTCGACAAAGTAGAAATCGTTCGTATCGAGCACCCGGATAATACCGAAAAAGCGCTTGGCGAAATGATCGACCACGTAAAAGGCTTGCTGGAAAAACTCGGCTTGCAGTACCGCATTCTTCGTCTTTGTGGCGGCGATACCGGTTTTGCTTCGTCCATGACCTACGATTTCGAAGTGTATTCCGCAGCCCAGGAAAAATGGCTGGAAGTGAGCTCTTGCTCCCGTTTCGATACGTTCCAGTCCAACCGTCTGAAGCTGCGTTTCAAAACAGCGAATAAAACGACTCAGCTGGCGCACACGCTTAACGGAAGTGCCCTGGCATTGCCACGCATCATGGCCGCATTGATGGAAAATTACCAGACACCGGACGGGATTATTCTTCCGGATGTGTTGCACAAGTATACCGGATTTACGAAGATCGATTGATCGTAAAACGATAAGAAGCGCCATTCAGCAATGAATGTCGTTTTTGTTGGAGTTAAGCNNCGCATTATCGCATTATCGCATTATTCGTCGTAATAGAGGAAATAGAACGCTTCTACATTGTCGAGGTAAGCGCCGTCGAAACCGGCGGCGATCAGGTGATGTGTGTATGAATCGTCGTTGCCGTAAATAATTTCCTGCCATTCTTTCTTCCAGTATTTCACCCAGATCTCATCGGCGTAACCGTCGTATTCTTTTTTCAGCCAGCGTGGTTTGTGGAGTTTCCAATCGTCGTCCCAGTAATAGCGGTATTTCTCCGCCGCGCCGACGTTCATATAGGCAATTACCATACGTGTTCCGCCGTTGGCTTTGGTTTTCAGCGAAGCTACTTCTGTTGAAGTCAACCAGTCGTCCCCATAAAACGCGTCGATGATCACGACGTCGAAATTCGTCTGACGGATTGCATTCAGGTAGCTTTCTTTATCTGCAAATCCGCCGGTGCTGATGAGGTATAAGTAATTCTGCGCGTCGGAAAGCTGGATAATATTGTTACCATTTTCCTGGTGAACGGTCGCCGGAATCTGTGTATAATCGTAATTCGTCGAGCTGCGTGGAAAAGCACGAAAGCCGGCGTCGGTATTGTATTGGAACGACTGAGTGATGTCGGTATCGTTGTTCACGAAATCAGCTACGAAAACAGGAATGCGCTCGCGTGCCTGCAGTAGCAAGCATGTCGAGACGGTACTGATCGGGTTCAAAACCGCCGTTGTAAAACAATTCTTCCACGCCGATGCCATCAATGGCGTTGATCAGTCGTTCGTTGAGCTCTTCGGCATTGTCGAGGTCGTTGTAGAGCANNGGAGCAGCTCAACACCGTTTTGCGGAATGACGGCGAAATCGGGATCTTTGCTTTTGGCGTAATCGCTGATGTTGACGATGAAATCCTGCATCTTGTGTCCGGCGCGATTCGATCGTCGTTCTTTGGAACAGGCCGTGAGCAATAAGAATAACAGGAGTGGGAATAGGGCAGAACGTTGCATGGAAGTGTTTTCCAACAGAACGCGTTCAGGAACCGATTTGTTTCGTTTCCCTGAAAATTCTTTCGATCGCTTCCCAGCAAATGTTGGCCGTGTGGTCCCAGGAAAA
>DJFN01000210.1:12082-12207 GCA_002432085.1 Flavobacteriales bacterium UBA5871 | reverse complement strand
CACATCGAACGGATTGCAGTAAATTGCTGAGTCACCGGCGACTTCCGGCAAGCTGGTTTTATTCCCGCTGATGATCGGAATGCCGCATTTCATCGCTTCGGCCAACGGAATTCCGAATCCTTCGA
>DJFN01000210.1:3610-12004 GCA_002432085.1 Flavobacteriales bacterium UBA5871 | reverse complement strand
GAAGGTGCAATTGCTTGTTCTTCCAAAGCGCTTCGCCAGCGATCAGCAAATCGATTTCCGTGTTTTTTTCCGCAAAACGGCCGAAAGCTTCGAGCAAACGTCCGACATTCTTTCGGGGATGCAGCGAGCCGACAAAAATGAAATACGGCCTTCCGTTTGCGTAGTGCTTTCGGGTATCGGCGATTGTGTCGCCATTCAGTGGAATAAAAGCATCGGCAGCGCCGTTCCAGCCAACGCTCACGCGATCTTCGGGAATGTTATAGGTCGAACAGATATCCTGCTTCGAATAGTGTGAAACGGTTACGATGTGGCTGGCTTTCCGGGCAAATTTCGGAAAGAAGCGCCGGAGATAAATACGCGGCTGTTTTGGAATGTCCTGCGGATAATGCTCAAAATTCAGGTCGTGGATCACGGCGATCTGCGGAACATCCGAGCCAAGCGAAAGATAACCGTCGGGCGAAAAGAACACATCGATGTTATAGCGCTTCAGCGCTTTTTTCACCGACCACTCGAACCAGGCGTAAAACAGCACCGGGTGACGCGCCTGCGGCGACAACACGACGGGCGTCACATTTGTGCCGAAAATAAAACGCTGATCGTAAGGCCGGTCGAAGAAAAACACGAATTCGTGCTCGGGATGCTGTTCCACCAGTCGTTTGGCCACTTCATAGGTATACCAGCCAAAGCCTTCCATTCGGGAAGTGAGCAGGAACCGGGTGTTGATCGCAATCCGCATAAGCCAAAAATACATATTCGATGTCAGGACATCAAGACTTCAAGAGGGCAGGATTTTAAGATTTCAGGACTGACGGGCGACTGAAGACCGGCAACTGGTCGACAGAAGACCATTAAAAGCCCTGTTTTATTCCAACTTTTCCTAAATTCGCGGCATCTTTGTAAAAGGATGAAGAACAGAATCAAATATATTCTCCAAAAAACACTCGGTTTACAAACCTATCTGTATGTGTTTGCGCTGTACAAAATCCGTACACTGCGTTCCGATAAAAAGGAGAATGATTTCTTCACCTTTCTTTCCCTGCTCAAAGACGGAAAAGGCGATGTGCTGGATATCGGTGCCAATCTGGGGATCATGACGGTTCACCTGGCGCAGCATCTTCCGAACTCGACCATTCACGCGTTCGAGCCTATGCCGGCCAATGCGAGCATTTTGAAGCGCATCATTGCGAAGTTCGGCCTGAAAAAAGCAAAAATCCACGAAGTGGCGCTCGGCGATCATTCCGGAAGAGTGAAAATGGTGCTGCCGATGAACGGCTCGACGGTTATGCAGGGACTCAGTCACGTGAAACACGAATCCATCACCGAATGGAACGAAGGAAAAGAAGTCGAAGTGCCGCTCGATAAGCTTGATAACGTCATGAACGGTCAGGTCATTCAAGGCATCAAGATCGACGTGGAGAACTTCGAATACTTCGCGCTGAAAGGTGGCGAGCGGATTCTCACGACCCATCATCCGATCATTTACGCGGAATTGTGGGACAACGAAAACCGTCAGCAGTGCTTTAAACTGCTCGAAGGATTCAACTATTCCATTTTCGTGGCAGGGAAAAACGGGCTGGAACGCTTTCGACCGGCCGATCACCGGACCCAGAATTTCATTTTCGTAGCGGAGTAAGGACCGGATGCAGCAAGTATTTCTCAGGGGCCTCATCATTACGCTTGTTCTCAATTTATTGGTGAAACCGGCCACGATTTTCGGTGTCGACGTCGTGATGCAAAACAAGCTCGGCTCTGAGACTTACGGTACGTTCCACACTTTTCTGAATTTCACCTTCCTCTTCAGCATGCTGCTCGATATGGGCATCACGAACTTCATGACACGGCTCATTGCACAGCATCCGCACCTGATCCGGCATTACAGCAATCAGCTGTTTACGCTCAGAAGTGTGCTGGCGCTGGCCTATATTGCGTTGACGACGATCCTGTATTTCGTCATCGACCTGCCACTGCAATACTGGTGGGTGCTGGCTTTACTGATTCTGCACCAGGTGAACATCAATACGGTTAACTACGTGCGCGCCTACACCGGTGGCTTGCTACGTTTCGGAATGGATGCCGTGCTGTCCATTATGGAACGTTCCATTTACCTCGTCTTCGGATCGATAATGCTCTACACGAATTTTGTCGAGCCGATCACGCTGCCGTGGGCCGTCGGAATTTTTGTCGGCTCTTCGTTCCTTTCGCTGATCTTCGCTTTTTTTGTCTACTTCTCCATCGTCGGACTCCCGCGCTGGAATTGGAACCGCGTCTTTTTCCAGGCCATTTTCAAGAAATCGTTTCCGTTCGCCCTGCTGGTGATCCTGATGATGCTTTACGCTCGTCTGGATGCCGTTTTCCTGCAACAATTACATCCTGAAGGTGAACTGCAGGTCGGTTATTACGTACAGGGCTTCCGTTTGCTCGATGCCTGCTGGATGTTCGGAATACTCTTCGGTGCCTTGCTGTTGCCGGTTTTTTCGCGCCTGCTGAAGGAAAAAAGCAGCGTTTCAGGTATTACGACTACGGCGCTGAACATCCTCGTAAGCGCCGGAATCCTGATGATTGCCATGACATTCGGAATGATCAAACCGTTGTTTGACGCATTGTACAGCGACGCAACGGAAGTTTCCTACCAATCGTGGGTTTTCCTGGCGATGGCTTTCATCCCGATGTGCTTTACGATCGTATTCGGAACCTTGCTCACGGCTAATGGCAGCCTTCGTCAGCTGAACAAAGTGGCGTTTTCCGGCCTTGTGCTGACGGTCGTGCTGAACTGCATTCTCGTGCCGTTTTATGGCGCTTTGGGAACAGCTATCACAACATTCTCCACCCAATTCACCGTTGGAATCCTGCAATGGTTCATCGTGCGCTATTCAATGAAAGTAAGACTTGCGCACTTAACCTGGACAAAGCTGCTCGTTCTGAGCATCCTGATGGGAGCGTTGCTGTGTGCAAAACTGTGGTTCGACTGGAGCCTGTTCGTCTGGATTCCGCTGGTGGTAGCGTTCTGGACATTGCTGATCTTCGGCCTGCGCATCATCGACATCCGTTCGCTGATGAAGCTGGTGATGAAAAACGAAGATTCGCTGGAAATGCTGGATAACTGATTCCGTGTACGCATTTCGTTTCTGTTCTTATCTTTAGGGTTTCAATGTCAGGCAAAAAAAACATACTCGTTACCGGCGGCGCTGGTTATATCGGCTCCCACACGGTGGTAGAGCTGATCGCCAAAGGCTACGAGCCGGTTATCGTCGATAATTTTTCCAACGCACAGCCGATCATGCTTTCGCGTACCGAACAGGTTGCCGGGAAATCCATTATCTGTGAAAAAGGCGATTGTACCGATGCAGCTTTTCTGCGCCAAATTTTCAGGAAATACACCATTGAAGGCGTAATTCACTTTGCGGCATTCAAGGCCGTGAACGAATCGGTTGACAAGCCATTGGAATACTACCACAACAACATCGAAGGGCTGATTTGCCTGCTGGGAGTTATGCGCGAGTTCAACATCAGCCAGCTGGTCTTTTCTTCGTCGTGTACGGTTTATGGAACGCCGGTCGGCACAAGAACGGTCAGCGAATCGACGCCGGTCGGCACACCGAATTCACCTTACGGCTGGACCAAATGGATGTGCGAGCAGATCATTCGCGATACGGTGACTGCTTTTCCGGAATTCAAAGCCGTGATGTTACGTTACTTCAATCCGGTCGGCGCCCACGAAAGCGGTCTGATCGGCGAATGGCCACAGGGAACACCGAACAATATTCTGCCTTACATCACCCAGACAGCGGCAGGCAGGCTCGAACAATTAACTGTCTTCGGAGACGATTACGATACGCCCGACGGCACGTGTATCCGCGACTTTATTCACGTAACGGATATCGCCGATGCGCACATTAAAGCGCTGGAATACCTCGATACGAACAACGGCCTGGCGATCTTTAATCTCGGAACCGGGAAAGGAACCTCGATTCTGGAGCTGATCCGGGCATTCGAACAGGTGAGCGGAAAGCCGCTGAGCTGGAAATTCGGTCCGAGAAGGGCCGGAGACGTAACGGAAATCTGCGCCGACGTCGAGCTGGCGCGTTCCGAGCTGAAATGGGAAGCCAGACGCACCGTTGCAGATGCAGTCAGGGATTCCTGGAACTGGGAGCAAAAACGCATAGCCGATGGTTTGTAAGCGTCATATCCGCTTGCTGCTGTTGCTGGTCACCGTTTGGATGTCCGCACCTGCGCTGGCGCAATACGACGGCAAAGAACCGGATGTGGCCTCGCGTCACCGACCGGGATTTATGTGGTATTTCACCGGAATGCGTCCGTCTGGGAAAAACAGCGCGCCAAAGTACGACCGGTTCATGATCGATCTGACCTACAACGACTGGGTCAACGATTCGCTGCCGTTGTTCAGCGCTCATCCGGGTTCTATCGGCTTTAATATTCACGGGATGCGCGATTTTCCGCTGACCCGTAACAATACCGTCGGATTGGGAATCGGACTTTCCTTCCGTCACCAGCATGTTCGTCACGATGGCTTGCTGCTGCGCGACACCGCGAGCCGGGCCACGGTGTGGTCGTTCGACAACGCTGTGCAACCGGATAAAGCCGTTTTTGCCACTTCGTCCTTCGCCATTCCGATCGAATTGCGATTCCGTACTCCGCAATGGAAACAGGTGAAGCTTCACCTTGGTTTTCATGTCGGCTACCGTGTCCGGACGATGACCAAAGTCTGGATGGACGGCGACCGCGAGAAAAACCGCGATTGTTATGACGATGAACCCTTTTTCTATGGCGTTCACGCACGATTGGGCGTTCGCAACTGGGCATTTTTCGCCGACTATTCGCTCGTGAAGCAATTTTCCTCCACCAGCAGCACGTCGATGAATCCTGTTTCTTTCGGGATCACTTGTTCGTTATTCTAAAACCTCCTCCCTTGAGGGAGGATTGAGGAGGGTGGCTCTTTTCTTAACAAACCCAGTGAAGTAATGAACCCTTTGCTCATTTTGTGGCGCGCAATTTTATTACTTTTGTCCCATGCGTAATTTGATCGCTTTTTACCTGCGGTTTCGGATCTTCTTAGTGTTTGCAATCCTGCAGGCAGTGGCGCTGTATACGTATTTTTCCTATTCTGAATTCCCACGTTTGCAGGCGCTTACAACGGCAGCTTCCGTGAATGCCGGTTTGCTCAAAACGCGCAACGACATTACCAAGCATTTCAATCTTTCTTCGACCAACAAACAGCTGCAATGGGAAAACATCCGTTTGCGCGAGCGCTTAAAGCAATCACTTTATCAGATCGACAGAGGTCGCATTACGATTGAAGATACCACTTTCAAACGGCAATACATTTACATTGCCGGAACGGTGATCAATAACACCTACGACAAGCGCGATAACTACATGACAATCGATATCGGCTCGGCGGATGGTGTGGAACGAAACGACGGCGTTTTTTCCTCTCGTGGTGTTGTAGGAATCATTCATGCGACCAGCGAACATTATTCGGTCGTAAAAACCGTGCTCACCAAAAACATCAACGTCGACGTCATGCTGGAAGACGGTGGTGCATTTGGCCTGTTGAAATGGGATGGACTCGATCCGCGCCGTGGTCAGATCACCGGAATTTCCAACGACATGGTGGTAAAAAAATGGACGAAAGTCGTTACACGCGGCGGATCGGGTATTTTTCCGCGAGGGATTCTCGTAGGCCGGGTGGAAAGCAAGAAATTCATCGAAGGGAAGCCCTTGTGGGATATCACCGTGCGATTCTCGGAAGATTTCCGGAGCATTCAGCATGTATATGTCGTGAAAAATCTGATGCAGGAAGAGCTTCAGCAACTGCAACAACAAATCCCTGCTGATCAGGAAGAGGAGGAAATGTAATGGGAAGAATACTGATACATACACTTCGGTTTGTGCTCTTTGTTTTGGTGCAGGTGCTCATTCTCAACAACCTTGAGCTGGGTTGGGGCATTTACCCGATGCTGTATCCGCTCTTTTTGATGTTGCTGCCGTTGAGCCTGGGAACGGTGCCGCTGCTATTAATTGCCTTTGTGCTCGGGCTTACCANNGTCCAACACTTTTGGCTTGCATGCTTCTGCGGCCTTGATTTTTGCTTATTTCCGTCCGCTGATCTTCAAATTGTTCGAACCCCGCGACGGCTACGAAAGCGAAGACGAAAGCACGGTTTATGCACGTGGCTTCCGCTGGTTCCTCTATACCTTCGGACTGTTGATGCTCATCCACCACACGTGGTTTTTCATCATTGAAATTTTCAGCTGGAACGAATGGCTGCTGCTCCTGCGTAAAATCGGCTTAAGTGTGCCGCTTTCCTTTACGCTCAGCTGGTTGGTTCAGCTTATCTTTGTATCCGGGAAGAGAACTGAACGATGAACCTCGACGCGCGCAAATACGTCATACTCGTTTTCATTATACTGGTGGGCTGTGTCTACCTGATCCGCCTGTTTTTTATGCAGGTGGTCGATGATTCCTGGAAATTGCGTGCACAGGAGATCGCCGAAAAACGCAAGGAAATCACACCGCCGCGCGGAATCGTTTACGATCGGAAAGGTAAAAAGATCGTGACGAATCGCAGCTACTACAACCTGATGATGAAAGAAGAAGACATCAGGGATCTGGACACGGTGGCGTTTGCCAAATTGCTCGGCTGGACACCGGAACAGGTACGTCAGCGCTTCAAAGACATCGTTAAGGGCGAAGGAACCTACAAAAACCCTCATACCGGGAAAGTTCAGAAGAACTACCAGCCGCAGCGGGCGTATCCGTTCATCAAAGAGCTCACAATCGACGAGATCACGCGGATTGCGCCGCATCTGGAGAAATTCCCCGGATTTTACGAAGACCTGACATCCATGCGGAGCTATCCGTTTGCCGGAGCTGCGAATATCTTCGGCTACCTGTCCGAAGTGACCCAGGAAGAGATCGATGAAGATCCGTTCTACCGTCGCGGAGATAACATCGGCCGTGCGGGAATCGAACGCTATTACGAAAAAGAGCTTCGTGGCCGAAAAGGCATCAAATACATCGTAACATCGGCACTGAACAACGCCATCGAGTCCTACGCAGGTGGAAAATACGATACCATCGCGAAACAGGGACCGCCGCTCACACTGGGTGTCGACATCGACTTGCAGGTCTACGGCGAACAGCTGATGGTGAACAAGCGCGGCTGTATCGTAGCGATCGAGCCCGAGACCGGAGAGATCCTTGCGCTGGTTTCCGCACCGAGCTTCGATCCGAACCTGCTCGTAGGAAAACGAAATATCGGGATTAACTATCCGAAACTGGTTCAGGACGAAGGCAAGCCCTTGTATCCGCGTCCACTGGCTGCCGAATATCCGCCGGGATCGATTTTCAAGCTCTTGCAGGCGCTCATCGGTTTGCAGGAAGGAGTGATTACGCCCGAAAGCGGTTTTCCGTGTACGAAAAGTATGGTGGGCTGCCACAATCACCCGAGTGCAGGCAATCTGCCCGACGGCATCAAGCATTCCTGCAACCCGTATTTCTATTACGTGGTGCGGCGCATTATCCAGCAAGGAAAAAAACGCAGCATGTTTGCCGATGCGGAAATCGGGCTGAACAAATGGGCGGAATACATGCACAGCTTCGGTTTGGGCAGCAAATTCGAGTCCGACATTACGGGAATGCGCGCCGGTCTGATCCCGGATGCCGCTTATTACGACAAATGGTACGGCCACCACGGCTGGGCTTTTTCAACCATTCGTTCCATTTCCATCGGTCAGGGCGAGGTGAAAATAACGCCGTTGCAAATGGCCAATCTGGCAGCTATGATCGCCAACCGCGGCTGGTATTACACTCCGCATTTCGTGCGCTCGATCGGTAATGACGGTCCGCTGCCGCAATTTCGTGTGAAGCACAAAACGATGATCAGTCCGGAGAATTTCGCGCCGGTGATCGAAGGCATGCGTCGGGCGGTTTATGCACCGGGTGGAACGGCTCACCGTGCTGCCGTGAACGGCTACGTGGTGTGTGGAAAAACCGGTACGGCACAAAACCCGGCCGGAGAAGACCACTCGATTTTCCTTTCGTTCGCACCGATGGACCAGCCGAAGATCGCTATCGTGGTGTTCATTGAAAACGCCGGTTTCGGGGGAACATGGGCGGCGCCACTGGCCAGCCTGATGATTGAAAAACACCTCACGGGCAAAGTCACCGATAAAGAAAAAGAAACGCGCATCCTGACGGCCAACCTCCTGAACGTCATCCCTAAAAAGAAACCGAAATAATGAGGAGAGGTGATTCACTTACACAACACGTGGACTGGTGGCTTTTTGCGATCCTCATCGTGATGCTGGCCATGGGTGTTGCGAATGTATATTCGGCGGCGTTCGACCCGGATCATCCTTCCTTGTTCGACTT
>DJFN01000210.1:0-3600 GCA_002432085.1 Flavobacteriales bacterium UBA5871 | reverse complement strand
AATCTACCTGTTCACCTTTGTGCTGCTGATCGTGGTGCTTTTTATGCCTCCGGTCAATGGTGCGCGCGCCTGGCTGGGAATCGGTTCGCTCGGTATTCAGCCGGCCGAATTTGCCAAAATCGGTACGGCCATCGCGTTGGGGAAATATGTTGGCTCGGTGAATATCAAGCAGCAGAACATGCAAACGGTATTGATCGCTCTGGGGATCGTCGTGGTGCCGATGATCATGATCCTGATGCAGCCGGATGCCGGAACCTTTGTTGTATTCACCTCCTTCTTTTTCGTGCTCTACCGCGAAGGAATTACCTTCGACCCGATCGTTCTGCGGATCGTGAATTCCTTTCCCGGCGTTCGTTTCAAGGAAACATGGGTCGGCAGTCACTTTATTCCGATCCTGTTCTTTATCCTGTTCCTGTCGCTGATCACACTGCTGATGAGCGGGAACAAGTACGAATTCAGCTTTATGCCCGGCCTGCTGATTCCGGGATTTTACGGCATTTTGTTCTCGCTTACGCTTATTGCGTTCCTGGCATATCTGCTCCTGCGCTGGATCTCTTCGAAACGTGAGCGTTACCGCGTCCTGCTCATCATTCTTACGGGCTGGCTGCTTTCATTGGCGCTGTGTGTAACNNCGTTTTCCAGCCTCGCGGAGCACCAGAAAGACCGGATTGAGCTTTTCCTCGGTTTGAAGGAAGATCCGGACGGAGAAGACTACAACCGGAACCGCGCTATGGCAGCCGTTGGCTCGGGCGGATTATTCGGAAAAGGCTACCAGCAGGCCAGTGTGGCCAGTGTGGAATCGAACCACGTGCCCGAAAGCGAAACCGACTTTATCTTCTGTCCGCTGGCCGAAGAATGGGGTTTTATGGGCAGTACGGTGATCGTTTTCCTGTTTATGTTCATGCTGATCCGTATCGTGATCATAGCCGAACGACAGCGTTCGACCTTTAACCGCGTTTACGCCTATTGCGTGGCGATGATCGTGTTCTACCACTTTGCGGTCAACATCGGGATGAACATCGGTTTCGCGCCGGTGATCGGAATTCCGCTGCCGTTCTTTAGTTACGGAGGCTCCTCCATGATGTCCTTCTCCATGATGCTGTTCATCCTGCTCAAGCTCGACAGCCAGCGTCGGGATGTGCTTTATTAAACTCGCGAAGCCCATAGCAGGCTTTCCCACGAATACACGAATGACGCACTGTACCTGAATAGGGAGCGAATGCATCCCGATAGTCATCGTGATTGTTTACAATTATAGAACCACACGCTTGTATTCCAATTCTCTTTCCTTGAAATTGACAACGATTCCGAGCTTTGACTTGGAGACAGTTAGGTAATTCAGCGTTTGTTCTATGTGTTCATTGTTCAACTTGGATACGTTTTTAATCTCAAGAATGATCTTATCCCACACGACAAAGTCCGCGTAAAACTTGTGCGGTAGTACGATGTCTTTATAATTCACTTCAAATTCTCGTTCGCGCTGAAAAGGTATCAAGTGTTTTTTGAATTCATATTCCAAAGCGTCTTTATAGACGATTTCCGAAAATCCTTTCCCAAGATGGTTGTGTACATCCATACAAAGCCCTATGATCTTATAGGACTCATGTTTATATATTAAATGGCTCATACACATTAATATACAAATAATATTTTTCTTGGAATTCGAATTCGGTTTGTGCAGATCCGCAAGTCGGATCATTCGCCTAGAATTGTACCTAGTGCATCATTCGTGTATTCGTGGGAGAAGAAAAACAGGCAGCTCATTGTTGGATCAAAACCCACACTTTCGCGCTCACACTGAAACATGAAGTGTGGGCTACTTCATGTCACACTGTTAATGCCGTTTGTCATAAAAGCAATTGTCTATTGGGCAACTAGCCGTATTTTAACTTCGGAATAATCACTTGCTTATGAAACACGTTTTACTTTTTCTTGCTCTGACGAGCAGCTTTGCACTCACGGCACAAATTCCGGACCTGCTGGAAGAAGAGCTGAACGATGTAACCGACGAGCACCTGGTGGATAAGAGCACGCGCGGTGTATCGGTGAATGTCTATTATAAGGACGGTGATGCGTACCTCGATCTTTGTCGCGGCGTTTCGCATGGAACAACGGCCATCACGCCTGATATGGTTTTTTCCGTCGGAAGCACTTCCAAGCTGCTGGCTTCCGTCGCTTTGCTGCGCTTGCAGGAGCTGGGAATGGTCGATCTCGATGATTCCATCGGTCATTATCTGCCGGACCTTTCGCCGAATATTCCGAACGATATTCCGATCCGTGAAATTCTGCAACACCGCAGCGGTCTCGACGAATACGTGGACGGCGGTTCCGTAACGGCGATGAACAACGATTACAATCACTTGTGGACGCCAGACGAATTGCTGCAGTTCATCGGTCCGCCGGTGGCCGAACACGGAACGACCTGGGCTTATTGCAACACCAATTACCTGCTTGCCGGAATGCTGATCGAAGAGATCACCGGCGAAGATTACATTTATGCGATTCGCGAGCTCGTGTTGCTGCCTGCAGGCATCGAGACCATGACCATTATGGGACTGGAGCCGGATGCAGGCGAATTTGCCCACGCCTGGGATGACGGCTATATTACACCGATCAGCGGCGACATTTCTTCGCTGCCA
Organism: Flavobacteriales bacterium UBA5871; assembly: GCA_002432085.1. Classification (GTDB taxonomy): domain Bacteria; phylum Bacteroidota; class Bacteroidia; order Flavobacteriales_D; family Crocinitomicaceae; genus Fluviicola. The sequence goes on along the minus strand of DJFN01000210.1, from coordinate 961 downwards.
CGCATTTCGTTTGGCTCTGTGGGCTGGGCTGCCGGTGCGTATATGGCGCGTCCGGTTGATCTGGTGAATTTGTATCGCGCCGTTTTCGAAGAGCCTTCCGCATTGCTGAACGCGACTTCCCTGCAGGAATTGCAAACCGTTTACACGACCGGCTGGGGCGGACAAATGAATAAATACGGCCTCGCGATCTTCATTTACGAAAGTCCGACGCTCGATGTAGCCTTCCACACCGGGGCGTGGCTCAATCAGGCAGCTGTAGGGATCGATCTCGAATACGGAAACGTGGCCTCAGTAGCGATCAACGATACCCAGGGACAGCCGACTTCCGTGAACGTGCGCTCGCTGATGATCGAGCTCTTGCGAAGTATGCGTTATTCAACTATCCATGCCGGTGTGGAAGAATTCGGCCCGGAAATGCAGCTGTTCCATCCTTCGGGCGACAAGCAGTTTGCTTCCGGGGAATTGCAGGAAAACATCACGGTATTCAACCTGCTCGGTCAACCGGTTTACAAGGCGAAAAACAGCTCAACGATCGATTTGTACAATCAGCCGACGGGCATGTATGTGATCCATTCGGATGCGGGGATTCAGAAAATCATTCTGGAATAAAAAACCATTTAGTAGGGGTTTATTCCTCTTTAAATGACTACCTTTGCGCCTTTCAAAATCGAAAACAAGGGAATGGAAAACGCAAAGAAAATCTCCGCAGCACTGATCTCCGTTTATTACAAAGACGGACTCGAACCGATTGTACGCCAGTTGCATAAAGACAACGTTACGATTTATTCTACCGGCGGAACGCAGTCGTTCATCGAAGGGCTCGGGATTCCGGTAACGGCCGTTGAATCCATGACCAACTACCCGGAAATTTTCGGTGGTCGTGTGAAGACGCTCCATCCGGCGATTTTCGGTGGAATTCTGCACCGTCGCAACCTGCAGGGCGATATCGACCAGGCTGCAC
>DJFN01000153.1:7611-16575 GCA_002432085.1 Flavobacteriales bacterium UBA5871 | reverse complement strand
CCGCGTTTACCAAAGCGAATTCGTTCGCCAGGTGGACATCAACGCGCTTGTTTACACCCTGAAAGTAGCTGCCGATCTGGAAGCAAAAGGAAACACCGAGCGCGCGAAACAACTGCGCGATGCTGCTCTCGAGCAAGGAAACCAGCTTTTTGCCGAGCGTTCTATGAACATCGAGCTCGAGACACTGGAAGAAGTATTGAAAATGTACATCCGCGACGTTCCGGTTGCTCAGCAGGGCGGCCTCACAAGAAGCCTTGGTAAAGACGGCGTTGCTGCATTCATGTCCCGTGTGAGAACCTACTCTGTTTTCGCAAGCAAAGAGCGTTTCGATGCCTTCATGAAAAACTACAGCACCGACGCGTTGAAAAAAGATCCGCTGTTCATCCTCGTGAAAGACCTCGACGATGCTTACACAAAAGCAGCTACCGAGCCTGCAGTGAAAGAAGCGACGGAAAAACTGCAGCGTGCAAACCGTCTGTTCGTGGAAGCTGTTCGTGCGATGCAGCCGAACAAGAAATTCTACCCGAATGCGAACTCGACTATGCGTCTGACATACGGAAACGTACTGGCATACGAGCCACGCGACGCGGTGAAATACGATTTCTACACAACCATCGACGGTGTGATGAAGAAAGAAGATCCGTCCAACCCTGAATTCAACGTTGATCCGCGCATGAAAGAAGTGTGGATGAAAAAAGATTTCGGTCAGTACGGAACATCGGATGGNNACTCCGGTTCACCGGTGATCAACGGTAACGGTGAGCTCATCGGAACCGCGTTCGACGGTAACTGGGAAGCGATGTCAGGCGATATTTACTTCGAACCGAACATCCAGCGTACGATTTCCCTCGATATCCGCTACACATTGTGGCTGGTTGACAAGGTATACGGCGCCGACAACCTGATCAAAGAAATGAAGATCGTTAAATAAGCGCAAAACGCTACAAGGAAAGAGAGTCTGAAAAGGCTCTCTTTTTGTTTCCGGTAAGAGCCGTAACATTGCGCATCAGACTTTGCGCCATAAAAAAAGCCGCCCTGAAAAGGGCGGCTTTTTCTATTTCTTTCTCCCAAGGGAGGATATTCTTACTGAGCTTTATAGAACGGCAACTTTACCACTTTTGCTTTCAATCCTTTGTCGCGCACTTCGATGAAGATCTCGGAATCGACAGCTGTGTGCTCGAGGCTAACATAGCCAAGTCCGATACCTACTTTCATGGAAGGCGACATCGTTCCGGAAGTTACTTTTCCGATTACGTTGCCATTCGCGTCCTGGATAGGGTAGTCGTGACGCGGAATCCCACGATCGATCATTTCAAAAGCCACCAGCTTGCGGTTCACGCCTTCTTCTTTTTCAGCTTTCAGCTGGTCGCAGTCGGTAAACGTCTTGGTGAATTTCGTGATCCATCCCAGACCGGCTTCGATCGGTGAAGTCGTATCGTCAATATCGTTTCCGTAGAGGCAGAAGCCCATTTCCAGACGAAGTGTATCGCGTGCTGCCAGTCCGATCGGCTTGATGCCGTAAGGTGCTCCGGCTTCGAACACTTTGTTCCATACCTGTTCCACTTCGCTGTTCTTGCAGTAGATCTCAAAACCTCCCGAACCGGTGTAGCCCGTTGCGGAAATGATCACGTGTTCAATGCCTGCGAAATCGGCTACTTCGAAATGGTAGTATTTGATTGTGGAAAGATCAATGGAAGTCAGGGACTGCATTGCTTCCACCGCTTTCGGTCCCTGGATGGCCAGCAGCGAATAATCGTCGGAAAGGTTACGCATTTCAACGCCTTCTGTGTTGTGGGAAGAAATCCAGTTCCAGTCTTTTTCGATGTTCGATGCGTTTACTACAAGCAGGTATTGATCTTCCTTCATGCGGTAAATGATCAGGTCGTCGATGATACCGCCTTTTCCGTTCGGCATGCAGGAATATTGCGCACGCCCGATCGTCAGGGTAGAAGCATCATTGGTTGTTACACGTTGAATGAGATCAAGCGCCTTCGGTCCTGTGAGCAGAAATTCGCCCATGTGCGACACGTCGAATACCCCAACGCCGTTGCGTACGGTTTCGTGTTCAATGTTCACACCTTCGTATTGTACGGGCATATTGTATCCCGCAAAAGGAACCATTTTCGCCCCAAGGCTTTCATGGATGTGGCTCAGCGCTGTGTTTTTCATGTAATTGCAATTTGATGGGCAAATGTAGTATTAAAAACGGCAACGCGGAAAGCTCTGCTGTCGGTTGTTATCTGAGAAAGCGAAATTTCTTGACTAAAAACAGGAAGTGAATTAATCCCCGTTTTACTGCTCTGGTTAGTGCTGAATTGACAATCTTCTGTATAGAAGCCGTTTGTTCCCTGCCAGAACTTCTTTGAGGTATTCGAAGCGCTGATCCATGAACAGGACAGCGCTATCGAAATGGTAATGAAAAAGGTGATCTGCGGTAATATTTTTCATCGTAAGCCAGTGCACATTAGTCGTGTAATAGCCAAGGGCATTAGATAAAGCCAAAACTACGTGAAAGGAAAAGGTACTGAATAGCTTAAGATGTTAAATAGCGTTAGTGATGTGTTTCAATTGTGAACATAAAGCGTTAATCTTTCAATTTTAATTGATTGATTGTTTTACGATTAATTTTTATAAAGTGTTTGAAATGTATTGTTGGAAACTAAAGTTAGTTGATTGGGGTCGTCCTGAATTCCTTTCAATAAAAAGTCCCGAATGATTGGCTCATTCGGGACTTCACCTGTTAAACTACACCATCTAATGCTGAACGACGATCTTCTGATTCGAAGTCGTATTGTCAGCTACTACACGAACATAATAGATACCGTTTGCAAGATGCTCGGTGTTAATCACCACGGTATCGTCTGATTTAATTTCTTTTACAATGGAAACGCTACGTCCCGCTTCGTCGATGAGCATGATCTCTTTTCCGGCGATGTCTTCCTGGATCAGTTGGATGAAATTGCCAGCCGGATTCGGGAAAAGCAATAGAGTAGGAGAAGCTTCCAATGCTACCGAGCGTACTTCGGAGTATTCGGAAACATTGTCATTGTCGACTTGTTTCAGACGGTAATAATTGATTCCCGGATAAGGCTTCGGATCGATCGTTGCGTAAGACGTTTTCTCCGCTGCTTCGCCTTTTGATTCAACAACTTCGAGCGTTACCCAAATCTGCTGCTGGTTGAGCTTTTGCACTTCAAAATGACTGGAATTGTGCTCGGTGAGTGTAGTCCAGGTCAGATCTACGGTACGCTCGCTGTTCAATGCTGCATCGAATTCCAGCAATTCTACCGGAAGCGGCGTTGCGCTGTTGATCGAAGCGATCGTGATGAAACGTGTGGCATTGTTCGGAATATGCGTCGTGCTGATGCCGGTGATCGTAATGATCGGATTCGTATAAGAGAAAACGATACCCGTTCCGTCGCCATTGTAATAGCAGCTTGTACCGCCGTTGGCGAAGTTGCCGTCGTCGTCTACCAGCAAACGCAGATGTGATACATTGACGCTTCCTGGTGCGCCACAGCCTGCCAGTCGTACATCCATATTATAGTTTTGAGCCATGTTTGTGCGCGTTACTTTCCACTCTTTTTCCAGTCGTGAATAGAGCACGCAGCTTGCACCCAAAGATGCCGGCATTTCGGCAAGAGCAGCTGAAGTAGTACAGTGTGCGCCGTTGTTATCGCCCATGACCACGTAAGAAACGTTGGAAGTGAAAGAAGAAGCATTGGAAGCGTTCATTGCTGCCAGCGTTCCCATATAAATGCGCACGTTGTCGTTGTCGTAATGCGATTGTTTCTGTGTAAGCAATTCAGCATCATCGCGACCGATACCGATAATGTTGTTCGTGTAAGGAGCCGCTACGGTATAAATGGTCGAACCGGTGGTGCTCAGATAATTGTTTGGAAGTGTAATCCCGTATTTAACAGCCAGGTAGGTGTCAACACGCTGACGTTCAGTTGCCGTCAAAGCATTCGTAAATCCGATAATTTCACCCACCGGACCTTTCCAGTCGCGGGTATGGCCCGCAAATGAGGTTGCCGGAGTCTGATCGTCCTGTCCGCCAAGAAAAGCGTTCAGTGTAGTCGATCCACCGGTCTGACAAACCGCTGAAAGAATGTGTTTCGTTGAGCTGTGATTGGAATTGGACAAAATATTGGCTTGGTTGCGCTGCCATGTTCCGGCTGGAGAGCTAGTTCCAAAATCAGTAATGTCGTAGGCTTCCAGCAGAATGGATGCGGATGCGCCGTTTGCATCGCCATGCCATGTTCCGTTTGCTGGAGCAGCCATTGTAACGCCTTTAACCGTAGCGCAATGCGTATTTAAGCGGGTAAGATCGTTGAGTTGGAAAGCAAAGAAAACCGATCGGTAATTGATACCGTTAATTCCGGTGTAGCCATTGAGCAGAATACATTGCCTGGTAAGTGAAACACCTCCGTCCAAAGTCGCTGCAGGTGCAGCAAAATCTACAACATAATTATAATTGTAAGCCGTCGTAGTTGTATTAAGNNGATTGGTAGCCGTACCCGTAGCTACCTGATTGCTCCAGCCTGTCATTGGCGCAGCACCGGTTGTTCCGGCATCGGCGCGGAGCCAGGTCTCCAGTCCCGAGTTTACACCGCCCGGAGCCAGGCACATAATAATAGGGCGCGAACCGGCCGGATTCGTTGTTGCGATTGCCGGGGCTGTTCCTGAATTGAAATTCAAAGCATTGGCTGTGAACTGCGTAATCGCTGCGTCAACTGTATTGCCAACCGTACCCGTGTTGTTCAGATCGAGCGTTAACCAAAAGTAATTCGTTCCGGCTGAAAGGGGCTGAGAACCGTTGACGGAGTAGGTGGCAACAGTCGGGACAGCTGAACCGAATAATGTTCCTGTAGAAAAAACATTCGATGTTCCTGTATAGTAGATCTTACAGGATGAATAGGACGATGCGGCAGCCGTTCCAGCCAGATTGGCTTGAATTTGCGTCAGGTTAACGGACGAGCCCGCACTCATTGTTACCTGTAAGGCAACTATTACCTGATTTGTAGCGCAGTTCTGAACATTGGCTGTGCTGCTTTGTGTAACAGTAGCTGCTGTAACCGTCATCGGTGGAGGGCAGTTCCCCACAAAATTGGTTCCACCGGCGCTCGGATCGAAAGCAACTCCCATAGATGCACCTGCGCCATTCAATACCTCACAGCGCATCTCAAGCGGATAAGTACCCGCCGCAGTTTCAATGATACTGATGGCATCGCCTGTGTTTGCAGCAAACACGAAATCACTCGGGCCAAATCCGGCAGCCAGCGTAATGTTGGTTACAACGTCAACGCCGTTGACGCGGATCTTTACAGTTCCACCATTCCATCCGTCACCATAAGTGTCGGTAATGCGTAAAGTATGGTTGCAGGAAATTGCCCATTGGGCGGTGAAAAAGGCAATCAGTATACAAAGTAGTGTTTTCATTCCGGAAAGTTTAAGCAGGTAGATTTGAGCTCTTTAGGCGTAATGAGTACTTCAAATTGCAGGGGGCAAAGAGATCGGATAACGTGTTGTCTTTAGTTTAGCATTAAGATCTGACTTTCAGATTGATGTAAAACTACAACGGTCTAGTGATGTTTTAGAAAAATGCCAGTGTTAAATAGCGTTAGTTTAACGTTAAATTTTAGAATGACTTACGTTAAATTTATCTGATTAAATTATTGATAATGACCTTTTTGATTTTTAAAGATCGTTATCTGACTCATTTACGCTTGCCAGGTAGTCATCAAGTAAAATGTCCCGTTCCAGTCCCATCTTTTTCTTGATTTTATTCTTGAAAACGCGAACGGAAACATCGCTTTGGTTGTTGAGGAAGCCGATTTCTTTGGCTGAGAGGCCAGAAAGGAAATAATTGCAGTAAATCAGCTCATTTTCAGTGAGGTTAGGATGCAAGAGCTTAAGCTTATCGAGAAAAACCTGGTTCTGTTCCAGCACCGGCATGTCTTCATCGATCATTTTCCGATCGATGTCCATGAGGTTATTTACACTGATCTGTAATTCATTGATCAGCTGATCGAAACTGGAATCTTTCCGGCGTTTGAATTCTTTGATTTTTTTCAGGAAATCGGCCTCGGTCTTCTGCTTGATCTTGATATTGGTCATCAGCAAACCGAGGTGTTCGCGCTGTTTGTTGTTTTCGTGTTCGAGAATAACTTGCTGTCTGCGGGCCATCTCTTCTTTCTGCTGCTGAATCAGCAGGTTTTGACGAGCCTGCTCGGCACGCTGACGAAAGATCATGATTCCCGTTCCGAGACCAATCAGCGCCAGGATAAACAAGCCGACATAAGCAATGGTGCGAAAGCGCTGATTGGCCTGCTCGGTTTTGAGCGCTTCCCGTTCATTGGCGACGGAAAGCTGCAGGTCGCGGATCTTTTCCGTATATAAAAGGCGGTTGATCGCATCCTGCGTGGTAGACATATTGTCCAGGTGCTGGATCAGGATTTCGTTGTAAATGTTGGTCAGCTCCTGTTGACTCATACCGACCGGGTAGCTGTCGGCCAGTTGGTTGAGCTTTTTCATTACTTCCAGCTGCGTGTCCTCATCTTTCAGTTTCTGAATAACAACGATCGCCTCGCGTGCCAGAGCAGGAATACGGTCTGTTTCACCCGTAAGCTTCATGAGCCGTATCATTTCCAGCAAAGTGGTCGGGAGCGTGCTGTTGATGGGGTCGTGCTGGCGGTAATAATTCAGCTCTTTTTCCAGGTAGATGCGACTGAGATCGTATTCGCCGAGGTCCATATATACGGTGCCGGCATTTCCGATCATCAGGTATTCAACCGTTTTGTTGTTGCCGAGCGAATGGCTTTGCAATAACAGGATGCCGCGCTGATAGTAGTTCAGTGCCAGCTGGTATTTTTTCAGGTTGTAATAACAAAGTGCGATATTGTTCAGATCGGAAGCAAATGCAGCCGGGTGATTCGGATTGGAATATTGAATGGCTTTCCGGTAAATGCTCAGGGCCTGGTTGAACTTCTTCTCCGAGAAATAAACCGTGGCCTTGATCCGGTAAGCTTCGTGCAGGACTTTGCGATTGGAAATGGCTTTGGCCGTCTCGATAGCTGCGTCGGCGTAATCGATGGCCAGCTGGTTGACCTTATAATAGGCGAGTGTGGAACCGAGGTGATAATTGATCCACGCCGTCTGATCGTTTTTGAGATTCGGATACGTATGAAGCACCCAGGCAAGCTGCTCGATGCGCTCGAGGTAATTTTTCCGACGGGACAACAGGAAGCTGTATGCCAGCTTTTCATTTATAAGGTCTTCCTTCAGATGAGATTGCTCGTATTTCCGGTGCCATTCGGACATAACTTCCTTCAGGCGATTGGTGTCTGACGTCGCTTCCAGGTCCTGAATCCATTTGTCGAATTGCTGCGAAAGTCCGGTCATCGGAAGCAAGGCCCCGAAAAGCAGCAGGAAGAAAAAGGAGAAAGACCGGTTGTGCATAGAATCAAATGACGGGTTGAATATAAGTAAAATATCAACCGTGGTATCTTGGAGCGAAAAAATGGGGGTGTGTTCATAAAAAGTATTCTTTTTTGATGATGACCCCCTCAAAAAATGATACCTTTGCCGAAAATTTTGAATTTTATGGCTACAAAACGGTTAAAAGCGTACCAGGATGTACTGAATCGTACACCGAAACACATCGAATACGATGGAAAAATCTCTGATCTTTTCGGAAAAAATGTCTTCCACATTGAAATTATGCGGGAATACCTTCCTTCCGATGCCTACAAGTCCATGATGGAATCCATCCAGAAAGGTACGCGCCTCGATCGCAAAATGGCCGATCAGGTAGCTTCAGCCATGAAAGACTGGGCGCTCACAAAAGGAGCGACACACTATACACACTGGTTCCAGCCGCTTACAGGAACGACAGCTGAAAAACACGATGCTTTCTTCAAGCCGGTAGGCCCGGGACGTGCGATCGAGAAATTCGACGGCGATCTGCTCGTTCAGCAGGAACCGGATGCATCTTCCTTCCCGAACGGTGGTATCCGCAATACCTTCGAAGCCCGTGGTTATACAGCCTGGGACCCATCTTCGCCGGCGTTTGTGATCGGTAAGACGCTTTGTATCCCGACCATCTTCATTTCCTATACAGGTGAATCGCTCGACTACAAAATGCCGCTGATCAAAGCGCTGCACGCTGTGGACGAAGCTGCCGTTGAAGTTTGCCAGTACTTCGATAAAAACGTTGAAAAAGTAAATGCAACCCTTGGCTGGGAACAGGAATACTTCCTCGTTGACCAGGCGCTGTTCAATGCGCGTCCCGATCTGATGATGACCGGCCGCGCGCTGTTCGGACATTCTCCGGCGAAAGGCCAGCAGCTCGACGATCACTACTTCGGTTCCATTCCTGATCGTGTAACCGCTTTTATGCGCGACTATGAAATGGAAGCGTTGCTGCTCGGAATTCCGGTAACGACGCGTCACAACGAAGTAGCACCGAACCAGTATGAGTGTGCACCGATCTTCGAAGAGTGTAACCTCGCCAACGACCACAACCTCCTGTTGATGGATATCATGGAAAAAACGGCGCGCAAGCACGATTTCCGCGTACTGCTTCACGAAAAGCCATTCGCAGGTGTGAACGGTTCCGGAAAGCACAACAACTGGTCGTTGAGCACCAACACAGGCGTGAACCTGCTGGCACCGGGCAAGAACCCGAAATCCAACCTGCAGTTCCTCACGTTCTTCGTGAACACGATCAAAGCCATCCACGATAACGCAGATTTGCTCCGTGCTTGCATCGCTTCTGCGAGCAACGACCACCGTCTGGGCGCAAACGAAGCACCGCCGGCGATCATTTCCACTTTCATCGGTTCGCAATTGTCCGACGTGCTGGACGAGCTCGAGCAAAGCGTGAAGACAGGAAAAATGTCACCGGAGGACAAAACAGAGCTCAAGCTCAACATTGGCAAGATCCCGCAGATCATGCTCGAC
>DJFN01000153.1:0-7515 GCA_002432085.1 Flavobacteriales bacterium UBA5871 | reverse complement strand
GATCCTGAAAGTATTGCAGAAGCTCATCAAGGATTCCAAAAAGATCCGTTTCGAGGGCAACGGTTACGGCGAAGAATGGGTGAAAGAAGCTGCAAAACGCGGTCTGAGCAACCTGAAAGATACGCCACGTGCGCTGAAAGCATGGGCTGATCCGAAAGCCGTGAAGCTGTTCAATGATATGAACGTTCTCACGCCACGCGAGCTCGAGGCACGTCAGGAAATCGAATTCGAAAGCTACATCCTGAAAATGCAGATCGAAGCGCGTGTGATGGGCGATCTCGTTCAAACGCATATCATTCCTGCGGTGATACAATACCAGAACCGCCTGTTGACAAACATTCAAGGCATTATTTCAGCGTTGGGCGACAAAGCCGGAAAAGAAGCGGCGAAGGCACAGATCGAGCTGGTGACGAAAATCTCCGAACATCTGAACAAGCTGAAATCCATCTGCGATACCATGCTCCAGGCTCGTAAAGTGGCAAACAAGATCGAACACGCCGAAGAAAAAGCCCTCGCATACTGCGACCAGGTGAAAATCTACTTCGACGATATCCGTTACCATGCAGACAAGCTGGAATTATTGGTGGACGACGAGCTGTGGCCATTGCCGAAATTCCGCGAAATGCTGTTCACACGTTAATTCGGAACAAAAATCATAACGAAAAAGAGGAATCGGAAAACCGGTTCCTCTTTGTTTGTGAGTCTTTGAACCAAAGTATTTGAATCATAATTATTTTTGTTATTAAATATAATCTTATGAAATTGCTTAAATCCATCTTGCTAACGGGAGTTTTATACTTACCACTCTATTCGCAAGTCACATTTCCCGCAAGATTAGGTCCGGATAATGATCAGCACACTAAAATTCTGAAAGTTCTTGGAAAAAGCGGCCCCAGTATTTTCTATATGGCAGCTAAAAATGAAGATTTGTATGTGCAACGTTATGATCAGGAATCATTATTTATGCAGATTAATAATGAAATTGAGATTCCGAAGAAAGATGGCGTCAAGTTGGAATTGGAGGAAATGTTCCTGCTTAATAATCAGATATTGCTTTTTGCAACGGGGTATTCTGCTGAAAAAATAGCATATGTAACCTATTCTTTTATTATCGATAACGAGTGCAAGCTGGCCAGCGATGGAAATCTTGTGTTAACGATGCCTGTAGAAAAAAAGATTCGATCTGGACAAGTTACCTACCAACAAAGTTCAGATAGATCACGTATCCTCATTTTCAACAAAACGTACTTTGCAAAAGAAGAGCTACATCGATATGCTTTTATTTTATTGAATGAGCAAGGGGAAAAAATCACTGAGCAAGGCTTCGATGTTGAAGAAGGCGAAGGTAGGGAGATTGTTTCCGTAAAATCATTCGCTCTTGATCAGAAGAACAATATTCATTGCGTTATTTCACGTTCGTTATATGATCGTTCTACCAAAGAAAAAAATGAACGATTTGAAGTGGTTTCTTACAGGGAGTCGAACAATTATAAATCGCTTAGCACGGAGTTGAAACTTGAGGCAAATAAAGCTATCTCTTCAGTTATTATTGCTGCACGAAATGATGGCGGAATTTCTATTGGAGGACTTTACATTTCCTTGAATGGTAAACGAGCAATGGGAATAGGAATAGAGGGGTGTTTTTATACTGCAATTGATTCGAGTGGATCAGCGAGCAATGTTTATACAGTGCCGTTTACCGACGAGTTCAAACGGAATTTTATATCCGGAACCGAAGTTGATAAAGGAACAGATCTACCTATGACTTATTCTGTGAAAGACGTTTTTATTAATGAACAGAATGAAATAATTCTTATTGCTGAAAACCACTACGTTTACCAAGGAATATATTTCTATGGCCCGGTTATCATTATTAAGATGACGGCCCGAGGAACAGTTTTATGGGAACAATATGTCGACAAGCAGCAATTTTTTCAGGAAAGAAAGGTTGGTGTCTCAACTTCTTCAGGACCAAACTTTTTATATAAAAACGGTGCTCCGATTTTTGGAATTGATATGTGGATAATTGTAACTTCGAACAAAGAAACATATCTTTCTTATAAAGTATGGGAAACCAATCACGGACTAGTTTTTCTTTTTAATGACTCTAAGGATAATATTGAAAAGGTACCAGAAGAAAGACGGGGTTACATGAATATGCCATTGAAATCGATTCCATTTAGTGCTACAGTTACACATGATGGTGCAATTACTTATCGTTATGAAGAACAATTAGGCGACGAGGAAACGGTTATGCGTCCGCGCATGGCAGTAATTCAAGATAACATCTTATTATTCGTTTCTTCCAAAAGAGTAATAGAAAAAGTAGGAGCGGCACAATTGATTCGATAGATGCCAAGATTTATGAGAATGAGGAATCGGAAAACCGGTTCCTTTTTTTGTCTTTAGTCTTTCAGTCTGACCGGCCGACTGAAGACTGGAGACCGGTGACCAAAAAACTGTATATTGTTCGCCAAAACCAACCTTATGAAGCTTAAATACGCTGCTCTTTTTCTCGTTTTCGGCGCTCTGGCGGAATTGATCGATGATGTGTATAACCACATTTACACAATGATCGCATACAACATGTATGATCTGGAGCCGATTCGCTGGTTGTATTTTTTCATGAATGTGCTTTCCTGCGTTGGAGTTGGACTCGTTGGTCTGGCTGTCTACCGAAAAAAAGATCTTACCAGTATTCGTCCGGCGGCATTGTTTCTCGCAATCGTTTATGGTTGCTGGATCCTGCTTGATCTCTACAATATTTCAGAGTTTATGATCAAGAGCGGGGAGTGGATTGCGAATAACAAGTTAAGTTTTCTCTCTTTCCTGCTCTCAATGATGATCCAGGTTGCGATCCTGATCTTCAGCCTTTCCATTTTCCGCACAGGGAAGCTAAGTCGGGCGACCTGGTGGTTATTTGCCGGAGGCACGGTTTGGTTGATCCTGTTGTTCTTTAATCGTTTTGAAATGCTGATGACCTACGGCTTTGACGATAAGAAAGCCGGTTTCATTGTAAACGAGCTGCTCAGATTTCTGGCAGTTGCGTATCCGATAGCTATGGTCGTTTTTGCATTGAACTTACCGGATCGTGAGGTGAATGAAATAGCTCATTTGAACAGCGATAACGATAACCTGCTCGATGAGTTTCCAACAGAAACGGTTACGGTATCCGAAGAAAAAACACTGGCGCTTTCCACGAAGCAATGGCTGGGAATTTTTCTGCTTTCTACGATTCCATTGGCCGGAACGGTGCTGCTTATCATCTGGGCGAGCGATCTGAAAAACCGTGTGCGCGGAAATTGGGCCGCAGCGATGTTCCTGTTGCAAACCTTAGTGCTGTTGCTGTATACGATTGCGTATATCGAGCCGATGGCTTACCTGTTGAATATGCGCGATCTGAAGTTTTACATGGCTTTATTCGTTCTTGTTTTCCTGATAACAGCCATAGGTATGATCGCTTATCGCAACAACAATCGCTCGCTCGAAGACGACGAAGCGCCGGTTCCTTCGATTGGCAAATGGGTAGGAAACATCTTCCTCGCCGGATTGCCGGTTATCGGTCTGATCCTTGTGATCGTCTGGTCGGGTGATAAAAACGATCGCATTCGCCGCAACTGGGCCATCGCTCAGCTGATCTGGGTTGGTGTGATGCTCGTTTACTACTTCTATGCCTACTTATCTTTTCAGGATATCCTAGAATACAATTCGCGGTCTACGTTTGGGAATTTTTGAAGCTTCTCACCACAAATAAGCAAAGTTTTTTTTGACATACTTGTCCCAAAAAGGGAGCAAAGGCGTTTCGTGTTTAAAACGAATTGAATCCAATTTTTGGAAAATTCTAAACAATTTCAGACAAGGAAAACAGCATAATAGAAATAACACGTATCCCTTGCTGCCTCTAAGCAGTGTGGGCGTATATGTCCGCCCGAGGCGGATGCTTCTTTGTGGTGAACCAAACACAGGTATAGCTGTATCATAGCTGCAAAACCTGTATATGAAAATACAATTGATCCTTGCAGCGTGCTTTATTACCGCAACAACAGTCGCACAAACCGGACTCATCGCCCACAAAAGCCACAGCGGAACAGCAACAACTTTTGAACTGGCCGATCCCGGAAATTTTGGCGGTCCGGCGATTGAGCCTGTATTGCAGAAAAACCTGAAGAAAGTGACGTGGCTAAACGATACGACAATTGTATTTAGCGGTACCTATCAGGTCGGATATGCGCTTGTTTACCAGCCGAATAATTCTCCGAAAGAAACAGAAGAATTCAAACCGGATTACTTCGACACCATCTACAATCATCCCGTTTTAAGCGATCCAAATATTCCGGTGGACACGCTGAAGAAGCTGTTCAGCAACTACAATGGTCCGAATACCTCAATAGATTTCGAGAATTTCGACAAAAAGGAAGTGAAAACACCACCGAAACCAACCGACAAGGAACGGAAAACCAAAAAGTCCAAAGCTGTTACGACCGGTGAGAAATCGAATGCCGATAAGCCGAAAAAGAAAAGCACGTTGTTTTGGTTATGGATCGTCGGTGGCGGAACGTTTACCGGAATTCTGCTCATTTCCCGCAAAAGAAAACCCGTTTTGACTCAAGCCTGAAAAATACCTGTTATGAAAATACAATTGATCCTCGCAACATGCTTAATTGCCGGAACGACAGTCGCACAAACCGGTCTTATCGCTCACAAAAGTCACAGTGGCTCGGCTGCAACGTTCGCATTGGCCGATCCAGGGAATTTTGGCGAGCCGCCCTCGCGTTTAGTGAAAGTAATCTGGATAAACGACACGACCGTTCTAACACAAACTGATCCCTTTGGAAACGGAGATACACCGATTGAAGATACTGTTTATCATCATCCGGTTTACAGCGATCCGAATATAGCTGTAGACACGCTGAAAAAAATGCATTATTACGGTGTGGAATTCGAGAACTTTGATAAAAAAGAAGTCCGAACACCCCCACGCGTTAAAGCTGATCCGCAGAAAAATAATAATGCGAAGCCGGCTTCGACTAAATCTAAGTCCCGGTCAAAAAAGAAAAGCAGCCTGTTCTGGCTATGGATTATCGGCGGTGGAACGTTTACCGGGATTCTACTGTTTTCTGGCAGAAATAAAAAATCGGTGAACCAAATCGAAACAGCGTTGTAATACGACTCAAACGAACCTGTATGAAAGCACAATTGATCCTCGCTTCAGTACTTTTTGCCGGAACGACTGCGGCACAAACCGGGCTGATCGCTCATAAAAGCCACAGCGGATCTGCAACAACGTATATCGCAGCCGATCCCGGAAATTTTGGAAACCCACCGC
Source organism: Flavobacteriales bacterium UBA5871 (assembly GCA_002432085.1). GTDB lineage: Bacteria > Bacteroidota > Bacteroidia > Flavobacteriales_D > Crocinitomicaceae > Fluviicola. The sequence continues at coordinate 2,189 of DJFN01000153.1, read as the reverse complement.
CACGAGTTGTCAAAGTGGTATGGCTCAACGATACGACTGTTATCGTAGAGAAAAACGAGTGGCAAAGCGGTCCTGATAACGAAAAAGACACGATCTATAATCACCCGGTTTTCAGCGATCCGAATCTTTCCGTCGATACCCTGAAAGGTATGTACTACGACGCTGTCGAGTTTGAGAATTTCGATAAAAAAGAAATCAGAACGCCGGCAAAACCGGTTGTTAAAGAAGTTAATACCAAACCATCCAAAACCGCTCCGGAAACGGAGAAATCAAAAAAAGCCGCCCGGTCCAAAAAGAAAAAAGAGGGAAATCTCTTCTGGCTGTGGATCATCGGCGGCGGAACTTTTACCGGTGTTTTATTGTTTACCCGCAAACGCAAACCTGGTATAGCCCATGCGTAACTACCTGAAATGGTGGGGCTTTTTTTCGGTTTCGTGGTGGGTGATACTGTTTCCGCTTCGCTTCGATGTGTGGCAGACACTTATTGATCCCATTCACCAATCAGCTTACTACCTGATCACGCTCATCGCGGGACCGATTCCTTTTCATTCGGACAGCAGCGGCATGTACGCATTGCTGCTGGCTTGTCCGGTTTTCGGAGCGTTAACTGCTCTTCTTGCATTTATTCCTTTTCTCGAAAAACAGCCGGTCGGTGCCTGGACAAGAGCCTTGCTGACCTATTTCCTGGTTCTCATTCTGTGGAAATACGGCTGGATCAAGCTTATCAAGCTGCAGTTTTACCTGCCGGAGCCGAATATTGTTTACCGTGAGCTCGGACAATTATCGAAAGACATCGCGTACTGGTCGGTGATGGGAAGCTCGCGTTCCTATGTCGTTTTTATGGGAATTACGGAGCTGCTGGCCGGAACATTGCTCGTTTTCCGCCGGACGCGTTTTATTGGATTGTTAGTGGCTTTGGGAATTTTCATCAACGTCGTGATGGTGAATATTTCCTTCGATATTTCCGTTAAGCTGTTCTCGATAACCTGCCTGGCGATGATCATCGTGTTGCTGGCCGGTTATCGCGATCAGTTGAGACAGCTCGTTCAGCTGCCGGTTCGCAAGCATAAGGCATTGCAGGCAATGAATGCTCCGCGATGGCTGAAAGCTTTGGTATTAAGCCTGTTTGTGATGGAAACCGTTTACCCGTCGATCTATCTGGAAAGCATGAACGACGACTCTGTTCCGCGAATCGAACACCACGGCGCTTATGCAATCACCAATCACGGCCACTGGCGGCGCTTGTTNNGAAAGCTATATCATTCTCGAAAACGCAAAAGGCGGGCAGCTCGACTGGAAAATCACCGGAATGTCGTCTTCTTACTGGCAATTGAGCGACCAGCGCACGCAGGCTGTCAGCTTTCTGCAGTGGAACGACAATGTCGTGATCTGGAAACAGCGCCATTCGAGCGATACGTTTCAGCTGAAAGAGCTTCCATACCGAGAATTGCCTTTGCTGCAAAACGGTGTTCATCCGTTTTCGGACGAGTTTCATTGATTAGTTGAACCACCTGAACAGCAGCAACTAACCATTTTTCAATTTTAGTGCCGGCGTTTTCATTTGTTGTGTATATTTGCCTTGTCTATAATCAGTCTAAATAAAAATGAGATTAATTATTGCCGACAGCAATGAGATCGTACGCATCGGGCTGCGTACCGTGCTCACTTCCGAGCCCAATATCGATATTGTCGGTGAGGCGAAATCGAGTGCGGAGCTGGTGGAGCAGATCAAAGTGTTTGGCACTGACCTCGTTTTGATCGATTACACCTCCAGTAACTTTTCCATCGACGTTATTCCGCAGATATTGCAGAAATTCCCCGATACGCAGATCGTGGCCATTACGCCCGAGCAATCCGCCCAAACGCTCGTCAATGCGTTAAGAAGCGGTGTGAAAAGCTATGTGAAAAAAGACTGCGACAGCATGGAGATCATCAACTCGGTGAAGGAAACCTGGCGCGGGAACAAGTTTTTCTGCGGACAGATCCTCGAAACCATCCGCGACGCTTCGATCGATGTGAACGACATCGACTTCGATTCTTTCACCTGTGAGCCGATCACGCTGTCGGAGCGCGAAATGGAAATCATTGTGCTCATTGCCGAAGGCCACACGAACAACCAGATTGCCGAAGACCTTTGCCTGAGCAATCACACGATCAATACGCATCGCAAAAATATCATGGCCAAGCTT
>DJFN01000208.1 GCA_002432085.1 Flavobacteriales bacterium UBA5871 | reverse complement strand
GTTGTAGCCCGACATGAACGTGATCTCGGTGTTCTTATTCATTTTAGCGACGCCGGAGAACGACAGGTCGAGACCGAGCACGCGCGATCTTCCCGTGTTGAGGAATTTGAAGCCGGCGAACGATACCGGGCTTGCCGCATCCCAGATCCCGAACATATACTCGATCGTGTTTTCGTATTCCTGCCAGAACGCCGCCGCATCGAGGTAGCCCATCAGCTTGCCGAATTTCAGCCCCTGCTTGATCCCGATCTCGGCATTCCAGCTGCTTTCCGGTTTCAAGCCCGGATTGGGGAACACGCCGAAATTCCCGACGCCGGTTTTGATNNACGACATCCGCATGTAGGTTTCCTGGTAAAGCTTGATGCTCGTTCCGGCCCGGAAAATCGGTTTTAAAGCCGTAATCGAATCGTTGAGCTGGAAGTATTCCAATCTTCCTCCAACGGAAAGATTCACCGTCTGCCGGATCTTTTTCTCGCCCTGCGCATAGGCCGATACGTTGAGCAGGTTGTTGAACGGACTTCCGGAACCCGAATAGATGTTCGCATAGTAATGCGTGTGCTGTCCGGAAAGACCACCGATGAACTCGCAACCGTTTAGCGAGGCATATCTTTTCTGGAACTGATAATCGCCGTAAAACACCGTCGACTGGTTCGATTGATTGGCCGTCAGATCGTTTACCGTGCGGAGCATGCGCGTCCGGAGACTATGCTTTCCACTGGCGCTGGTGAAGAAATGAAAGAACGGATCGACGTTGAAAATGAGCTGATCCTGCAGGAACATCGCGCCCGGATAAGCCCGGTACAAGCCATTCGTGTCGTTCAGCCAGGCGAAAACGAGGTTGGAGTGCGACACCATGAAGTTGCCGTTCACGCCATACGACATGCCGCGGAATTTCTTCGAGCGGTGACGCAGGTTGAAGTTGAACCGCGCTCGCTGACTGGCCATTTGCTTGTTCGAGAAGTTCGTAATGGTATCATCGATCACAATGGAATCGGTCAAAGCCGGACCAATGTAACCGTGGTCGTAATTGAAATTGCCGCCCAGTACGAGGTCGAGGTTGTTGTATTTCCGCGAATGCAGCACGCTTGCGCCAGCGATCAGCGGAAAATCGGACCACCATTTTGCCTCGCGATCATTGCTCGGACGGTCGTACATTCCGCTGTAAACATTGACGCGCGTCAAAGGTTTATCTCCCGGGTAGGCCGTGCGGATGTGGATCGAGCCGGACAAAGCCGAGCTGCCCGAAAGCACCGAAGCGGCTCCTTTGGTCACTTCCACCTGGTGGATATTTTCTACCGGTACAAATCCCCATTCCGGTCGACCGGCATCTCCGGAAAGCAACGGCATGTCGTCGACTATGATCGCCACTTTCGAGCCGACACCGAAGGTAAAACCGCTTCCGCCACGGATCTGCGGCTCGCCATCGAGAATATTGAGGCCGGGAACCTGGTCGAGCGCCGTTTCAATACTGCGCGTGTTCTTGCTTTCGATCAATCCGGGCTTAAGCACTTCCAGTGAAACAGTCTGATCCTCGATCGGCGTGTCGAATTTTCCTACTTTGAGTACGTATTCTTCGAGATCGGTTCCATAAGCGTAAAGCGTTATGTCCTGCTGAATCGTCTGATCGGCAATCACCGTTACTTCGACCGTGTCAGTGATCATATCCGTGAAACGACAGATCAGCTGGCATTTCCCGGCGGGAAGCTCGATGACGAAGTTTCCCTGTTCATCGGTTTCCGCACCAATGGTCACGTCGATTTTAACGATCACGGAAGCGCCGGGAAGGGTTTCACCGTCCGAGCTGCGGACTTTCCCAACCACTTTTCCTGTTTGAGCGGATACCGAAAAGGAACAAACGAGCAGCAAAAGCCCGATCAACTGTTTCATAAGCTGGAAAAAGAACGGCTGCCCCGGTGGAACAGCCGTCTGATAAGATTCTTATTGCTGGGAATGGACGATTTTCTTGCTGATGATGCCGAATGGTGTTTCCAGCTTCACAAAGTAAACACCCGGTGCGTGGTTGAACGGAATCGCGCCGTCCAGAGCCGCTGTTTGCACCAACTGGCCGTTTGCCGTGAAAATGGAAGCCGTTCCCGTGAGTGGCGTTTCGGAGAAAACATTCAACTCACCGTTGTTCACTGACACAGCTACGTTGTTGTCTTCCAGTTCATCCACACCTGAAGTCGGGTTGTAGATCAACTCCACGTCGTCGATCCACATCTGGTCGTTATCGTCGCCACCGCCTGCAACAGAGCTGGTTGTAAAGGTGATAAGAATGAACGTGTTAGTCGATGCCGGTCCGACGTAATCGAACGGAACACTTTTGCGAACCCACTGTCCGTTGGTCGTTGCGATGGTTTCCGTTGCCGTAGCCACCGTGTGTGGAGTTGAGCCAGCATGAACCTGCGGTCCGTCACGGTATTCGTAATCATCGTGGAGAATCGTTGCCACTTTTCCAAGCGTTGCGCCGTTAACCGGTGTGTATTTCACCCAGAAAACAAGTGAATCCGGCGTGTCTGTGAGCGCTTCCGAAAATTCGCCATCGGCTATGATGGACGAATTGTAGTTGTTGGCGCTTCCCGGATCGATGGCTCCCATGTTGATGCGGCCCACCGTGAGGTTTCCGTTCGCAACGACTGTGAAAATCTCTACGGAAAAAATGTGTGCGGAATACGTTCCGGATGACCCAGGTTGCACATCCGTTTCACGCGTTATCTGGTTGTTGGCGAATCCGGAGAAATCGCCGTCGGCCGTCAGGAAGCTGTTCCAGTTCAGCGGCTCCATATCGGGCGTTGCCACAACTTCCCAGTCTTCAAAACCGGAGTTGGTGATTTGCTGCTGCGAAAAAGCAAACGTGGTAAAAGCGCTGGCAAACAAAATGGGTACAATTCTTTTCATAAGCGTAATTATTGGTGTACACACAAATGTAGGAAACTTCATTTTACGTTTTTCGGCTTCCTTTCGGCTGAAAATAACAAAGCAGCTGTTAATTTCCAATTCTTTCCGTTTGTTAAGCTATCGTGAATTCCTTTCGCGACGCCGGCATCCGCTTCCGAATTATGCTAATTTTAGCGGCAGAAATCTTTGCCCAACGAAATCAAAACATTCCGATCATGAAAAAGCGTATTTCCTTCGCACTTCTTGCTGTCCTTGCATTTGCGGGCATTTCCTGCGGACTGACAGAAACGGTTAAACCGGAGAAAAAGATCAAGCTACAGGACTTTCATGGTCGTTCGATCGTGTTTTACAACGTTGAAAACCTGTTCGATACAATCGACGATCCGAATGTGATCGACGAGGAATTCCTGCCGAACGGGAAGAACAAATGGACGTCCGGGCGCTACAAATNNATATCGTAGAAGCCGTTACGCTGAACCTGGAGGAAAATCCGGTGTTGATCGGTTTTGTGGAAGTGGAAAACGGCAAAGTGGTGATGGATGTGGCCAAAACCGGGCGACTCGCTTCTACGCGTTACCAGCTTGCACACAAAGAATCGCCTGACGCACGTGGCATCGACTGTGCTTTGCTTTACGACAGCGATCGTTTCAAGCCGACTGTGATCGCGAACCTGCCCGTTCAGCTCGATTCCGTTCCGGATTTCAAAACGCGTGACATTCTCTACGTGCAAGGTGAGCTGAAAGGCAAGAAAAAGCTGCATATTTTCGTCAATCACTGGCCTTCCCGTCGCGAAGGGCAACAAGCTTCGGAACACAAGCGCGTGCGTGCGGCAGAAGTTGCCAGAGCGAAGATCGATGAGATCCTGAAAGCCGATCCGAAAGCCAATATCCTGCTGATGGGCGATTTCAACGATCATCCGAACGACCTCAGCATCGAGCAAACGCTGAAAGCCAAAGCAACGACGGATGCGAATGCCGATCTCGTGAACCTGCTCTACGACGATCACGCTGCCGGAAAAGGAACGCACAATTTCAAAGGTCAATGGGGCGTGCTGGACCAGTTCATCGTTTCAAAGACTTTTTTCAATGGCAAAAAAGGACTGAAGATCACCGGAAAAGACGCTAAGATCGTTTACGAAGAAGTGCTGCTGTTTACCCAACGAGACGGGACGAAAAAACCGAATACGACTTACGGCGGACCGAATTATTACGGCGGTTATTCAGATCACCTGCCGATTGTGCTACAGCTGCAATAAGCTTATTCTTCGAGGTAAATCGTATTTTTCAGAATGCCCGGATCGGTTGCTACCGCATGGGCTGTTGATTTCACCATGACTGCCGTTTTGCTCGGCGAGATCTGAGCGCCGGTATTCTCGCTTTTCAGCACCGGACTATCGAAACGCGACACGACAATGTATTTGCCGCTTTTCAGCGCTTCCTGTTCTTCGTATTTGAGCTTGTTGAGCGGGAGCTTGAAATCGGGCACGGAACGCACGAGCTTTTTGCCATCCCACGACAGCCAGTTCTCGTTGATCAGCGGATTGTTCTTGTCCTTGCTTTCTTCCAGGATCACTTCGCGAACGGCCGTTTGAAGGGCTGAAACGGAAGTAAAATCGCAGTTGATCTTGAAAACGAAATCTTCGAAATTGGATTCGACGGTTACGTTGCTGATGCCGTTTTTGGCTTCCAGCTTGCCGCGGTACAATTCGATCTTTTCCTTGATCTCCTGAATGCTTGGAACGCGACGTCCGTCGAGGCTGTCGAGCGCCAGGATGGAGTTGATCTTTACTTTGCTCGCACTCAGGTTGATGGTGTATTTGTACGTTCCAGAGCCATCGGCGTGCACGATGATCTCATCGAAGATGTCTACGCAGGACGTCATCAGGAAACAAAGACCGAGGCAAATGGCGAAGAAAAATCTCATACGGTTCAGTTATGCGGAGATGAACTTTTCAAAAACAATACCAAAGATAAGGACTAATTATCAATTCAATCCCGACGCTGCGGTCGGGACCCGCAAGCGGGAATTATGAATTATCAAGGCTTTCTTCCCCGTAAATAGTTGAAAACCTTATTGTATCAGGCGGGAAATGCCATTTTCGACCGTCAAAGTCCCTGTTCGGCCGCAGATCACCGCGCGGTTGTCGCTGATGTGACCGATCGGTGCGTTGAACGCCACGGGAATGTTCCGGTAAACGAGCTGTTCCTTTACCAATTCTTCAACCGACCACGTGGTAGGAACCGCCGTTTCTTTCATGTCGGTCATTCCGCCGATGATCAAGCCAGAAATACTGTCCAGTACATGAGCCAGCTTCAGCGTTTGCAGCATACGATCGAAGTGGTATAACTGCTCGCCAACGTCTTCAATGAACAGGATCTTTCCTTCGAAATCGGGACGCAAAGGCGTAGCCAGCAAGCTGTACAAAATCGACAGGTTTCCGCCGACCAGTTCTCCCGTTGCCGTTCCGGATTTATCGTGCGACGTACCGTTCCAGGTGTGGTCGATCGTATTTTCGGTCAAAGCCGACAGCAGGGAATCCAGCGCTTCGGGCGAATTTTCCTGGTAGTTCAGCGGCATGGTCGCGTGAATGCTTTCGATTCCTAATTGTAAGCCTTGCAGCTGGAAAACCGTTACATCGCTGAAACCGACGATCCATTTCGGCTCGCGCAACAAATTCGCCCATTGCATTCTTGTTGTAAGTCGCACACAGCCGTAGCCGCCACGGGCACAGATAATCGCTTTTACATCCGGATGATCGATGGCCCATTGCAGATCTTCCTGGCGCTGTTCGTCTGTAGCGGAAAAGTAATTGTGGCGTCCGTAAGCGTATGTTCCGATCAATACCCGAAAACCTTTCGATTCGAAAAAGGATTTTGCAAAATCAATGTGTTCGGCCTCAATGGCTTTTGCCGGAGAAACGATGGCGATGGTATCACCGGGCTTTAAGGATGGCGGACAAATCATGCTGCGCAATTATAAAGTATTAATTATCAATTATAAAGAAGTGAATATTAGAAAGCCTTTATAATTTATCATTGATAATTATGAATTATCCTTCGACTGTTCCCATCACGATCATGTTTTCCATCGTCGGAACGGGACTTCCGCCGCGTTTTTCCATCGTAATGGCGAATGCGTCGACTTTATCCATCGCAACATCGAACGGCTCGGTCATATTGGTCATTTCGTCGTAATCGAACATACCGAGGCTGATCGGTTTGCCGTCTGCGATCGCCCACAACTGGTACTGCATTCCGGATGGTGGTGGCGTGATTGTTTCAGCCATGATAACAGCCTGTTTGCTTTCGTCGCTCCACATGATCTTCACTTTGGCCGTCGGGTCCATTGGTTTTCCGTCCATCCGGATGGTGCTGGTGGATTGATCTGTGAGAACGGCCTGAATCGAAGTAATGCGGTCCTGTTCGACTTTCATAGCTGCCAGCAGCTGTTCGTTTCGGTTCTGTTCTTTTTGCAGGTTGGCCAGCTCGCCCGAAAGCTCCGAAGTGCGTTGAGTAGCCGAGAACCAAAGGAAACCTGCTCCGAGTGTAATCACCACAGAAGCTGCAGCGATCCATTTCCAGGGATTCGGTTGTTTTGTTTGGGTTGAAAGCTGAACGACTTTCGCTTCTTTACGGACCTGCATGTTATCGGCAGGGTTCTGTGGCTCTTTTCCGATGGCTTCAAGCACTTTTTCCTTCACACACGGGTCGGCCGGAACAGCGCTCGAAAAGGCCATTTTCTCGAAAGCCGCCTCAATCGAATCCATCTCGGCTTTGATCTCCGGATAAATATGCATCATGCATTGAACCTCTTTACGCTCTTGTTCAGAAGCGAGGCCAAACACAACAGACTCCAGGATCCCCGACGCTATGTATTCTTTTACATCCACAACACTAAAAGTGTAAACCATTTACGTAACTCGCGCATTGCCAAACGTGTGCGCGTTTTCACTGTTCCGAGCGGCATATCCAGCTCGTCTGCCACTTCCTGCTGGGTATATCCGTTGAAATAAATATACTCAATCATCTTTTTTTGTTCTTCCGGAAGCTTGTCAACCAGCTTTGTCAGTCCTATCGTATTGACATTCTGATGAACAGCTTCTGAGAGACCTACGGAAATTTCTCCGTTATGGATTTCGGATTTTGTTTCTTTTTTCAGCTTTCGCAGGCTGTCGATGGACGTATTGCGCGCAATGTTCAACATCCAGGTAAAGAAGCTTCCCTTGGAAGAATCGTAGCTCTGAATGTTTTTCCAAACCTTTACAAACGTGTCCTGGAGAATGTCCTGTGCAGCTTCATCATCGTGCACAATCCGTTGAATGATACCGTTCAGTGCGCCCGAATAACGATCGTATACTTCAGCAAAGGCAGCCTGATCGGCATTTTTAAGCCGTTTGACCAACGCTTCGATTTCTATGTTATTGAGTGGCTCCACCGAAAACGAAAATACATTTTTTTCACCACAAAGAAGCAAAGACTATTATCACCCATACTGCTTAAGAAAACAAAGGGAGCCGCGTTTTTTCTTTGTGTTACTTATTGACTGAAAAACGCTTTCGGACCAATTGTATGTTTCAGAGGTAAAATGCAAGGTGTTTCAAGAAAATGAAATGACAACATCAATTGATCAGTACTTCACAGCCAGGCAGCTGATCTTTGCTCCTTTGTGGTGAAGCAAGGAAAATGAAAAAAGGTGACCACGAATGATCACCTTTCCGGTATTTTTAAACGATGTGTCTTTTTAGCGCACGACGAACGTACGGGTCGCTTTGCCCGCAGGTGAAGTGATACTGATAAAGTAAACGCCTTTCGCCAGTGCGTTTACAGTCATCGATTCCTGGCTGGCAGTTGTTGTTTTCTGCCAAACGATCTGACCTGTCGGGCTGGTAACCACGATGGATTTCGAACCTTCGAGCGCGCTCATATCGATCGTGAGCTCTTTGTCTGCCGGGTTCGGATAGATCATCCAGGCTTCTTTTTCCAGCTCGTCGATTCCGACACCGCTCAGGCAGAATGTTTGTTCGTCGTCGAAACCGAAATTGGCTTCTGCTGTTGTAAGTCCGGCCAGCTCGGTGTTGTCTTCGTCTTCAATGGTGTAGGAACCTTGCTGAACGGAACAATCGTTGTCGTTGTTGCTCAGTCCGTCGCCGTATTCATCTTCGAGGACGAATTTGTAGCAGCCGGAACTGAGGCAGAAAGACACGTTCACCACGTTGCCGTTATCATTGTTCAGATACGGCTCGCTGGAGTAAAGCACAGCGCTGTTGTCTGCATCCTGCAATTCCCAGGAGATTTCGCTTCCGAAGCAGTCGAGGTTGAGCTCGAGATCAACGGTATGGCCGTTTCCAACGGTTGTGAAGGAAGAAGTAACGCTGTTGTTGCCTGCATTTTCGTCCGGGTTGCCGTTCGGGTTGGAAACCTGCGCTTCGAACGTGTGGTTTCCGCTGCCCGGATTCGCCGCCGGAAGTGTGATTGTTTCGTCTTCGAACTGATCGAGGCTTCCCACCCAGTTATAAATCTGTGTGAGGCTGCCGTCAAAACCATACGTGATGGTAGCGGAAACGAGCGTTTCAGCACCGTTATTGGTAATGGTGATCTGCGGTGTTACCGTAGAAGTACAGATCGTCCCCGAAACACCGGATGCATTTCCAACACCAGCATCGTAATTCACTGTAGCTGCAAACGGATCGAAGCCGTCAACGGTCGTTACGCCCGAATCATCCGGATCGAGCCAGTGCTTGAGCTGGTTGGNNGCGACCGTAGTAATCCGGTGAAGAAAGATTGCTGCACGAAGCTCCGCCCCCCCATAGCTGACCGATGATACGGTGATTCTGATCGAACAATGGCGAGCCGGACGAACCGCCTTCCGTTGTGGTGTTGCGGTCCCATTCAACTGTCCAGGTTGATTGTGCTTCCGAAGAGCCCATTGCCTGGGAAATCACAGCCGCTGCGTCGTCAAAGGAAATTTTCTTGATGTCGCCGTCCGGGTGGTGGATACACCCCGAAGATGTCGGAATGGCACCGGAGTTATCCCAGCCGGAGAAATATGGACTGTAAGCTTCCGGAACAGTGTTGTTGACCAGACCTCCGGTGATTTCCACGAGGCAAAAGTCGCTTGGCGTACGGCGCGAGCGCAACACGGCTCCCGAAAGGGATTGAAAAGTCGGTGAAGAGCCCGGATTGGTGCAGTTTGCTGCCTGCCAGTTAAAACGGAAAACCCAGGTAGCAATACCTGAATTGTAGCAGTGATTTGCCGTCAATACGTACGGTTTTCCGTCGTTTTCGGTGTTATTGATCAATGCCCCGCTGCAGAAACCGTTGCTGCCCGAAACGAGCATTACGGCACTGTTGCGCTGGTTGGTCCAGTCTGCTCCATCAGGACAGTTGACGTTCATGTTGCAGTTGCCGGATGTGCCGAATGCTTTGGCATTGAATTCATCTGCTGTGCGGTAACCATGTGTTACGGTATTCACGCGCAGACCAGCCGGAAGCTCGATGTTTTCTTTGGGAATGAAGTACTCGAGTACAACGGTGTTGCCCGGAACAAGCTCCGTTCCGAGGTTTCCTTCGTACAAGTGATACGCTTTGAAAGCTCCGAGGATGAAGCTTTTATCCGGATTGTAGACGTAGAGCTCGTTTCCTTCCGGAAGCAATACGTTGTCGAGTGTAAGATTAACAGTGAGCGCGTTCTCACAGGTGAGCTGCAGGCGCCAGATTTTGCCGCCGTTCGGGAGCGTTGTCCACGTTCCGGCGTTTTCAAGTGTGAGGTTCGTGGCGTTATTGAACCCGAATCGCCACGGACCTGTGCCTTTATCGTCGTTGAGCTCATCTTCTGCCTGCAATGCCGCGATATCGGGCTGGGTAAAGACGCGCTGGTCGACTTCTTTCAATGAGGCCGGAAGCTTGTAGCTTTTCGGCTCGCCGCCATCCCCTTGGTGGGAATAGCTCCATCCTGCCACAGAAAGGGCAGCGATGAAGAGTAGTTGTTTTTTCATAGCTGTTTTTTGGAGAGTGTTTTGCCGGTGTTATTTCACGCGTTTGATGCTGCAACCGCGTGGCGGAGTAGAGGTTTCGGCGATCGCTTTGCCTTCACTGTGGGCAGTGATGGCATCACGAAGGTAGTTTTTATCGCTTTCACGCTTGGCGTCAACGGTGTTGTCGATCGCGCCGTGATAAATGAGCTTCATGTTCTCGTCGAAGAAGTAAATGTGCGGCGTTGTCTTTGCCCCGAAAGCATCGGCGAGCGCTGCGTTTTCATCTACCACGTAAGGCATTTTGTAACCCTGCTCGGCCGCGTGTTTTTTCATCGCTTCCATCGAATCGTCGTCGCCGCGCTTGGCAGCGTTGGAATTCACCAGCACTACACCGATCTCGGATTTGCCGGCCAGCTCGTAAATGGAATTGTACTGACCTTCCCAGCCTTTGAAGTTGTCGCTTCCAACCACGAACGGGCAGGTATTGCAGGAGAAAATAACGATCAGTCCTTTCTTGCCTGCCAGCTTGGTAAGCGTGTAGGAAATATCGTCCGTACCTTTCATTTGCACGTCTGTCATCGGCGCTTTATCACCCAGTGCCAGGCCGGTTTTTTCATCGTTGCTAAGCGTAAAGGAAGCCGCCAGCAACAGCAGTGAAGCAAGCAATGTCATTCGAAAAGGTTTCATGAGCCGGATATTTTTATCAAAAACACTAAATTTAGCAGGTGGTTGCCGTAGAACCAGCACAATTTACATTAATTTGATGAGATGAGTCGTATTTTGCCAGCACTTTTTTTGCTGTTAACGGGAATGCTGCACGCGCAGAAATTTGAAATTCCCGCTGAGAAATTCCCCTTTTTCGAAATAATCGAATGGAAAGGCCAGGGAGCCATCCTGCTCAACCGCGATCCGTCTTTCAACCTCAAGCAGGTCCACATGACGCTGGTCTCGAATGACGGAACAAGCACCTGGAATCAATCGTTCAATCCGGCCGTGAAAGAATTTTACTTCATTGCTGAAGACGGCGGCAAATACGCTTACTTTCTGAACGATTTGACAATTAAGGACGGTAAAATCTCCTTTAATCAATTGAATATTGCGGGAAATATCAAAACACATTCGACTTCCGTTCTTAGCATTTTGAAACGTCTGGGCAATTTCCTGCCGGATGATCTGACTGTAACGGACATCGTAACGACCGAACGCGCGCTGGTTTACATGCTGACGCATATGGATAAATCCACCAATAAGAAAACCACGATCGCACTTACGATTACGCACCACAACCTCGTGGCTTACGCGGCGATTGTTGCGGAGAACAATATTGCTTCTTCCAAAGCCGAAGACCAGGTTTCATGGTATGTTGCCGGTGAAGAAGGTGAATCCATTCTGTATGCCGCCCGCATTCATTCCGGAAAAGACGCGGGCTGGGTTATCAAGCAGTTCTCTCCGAAAGGCGAATACGAAAAAGACATGGCGGTTAAATCCGCCGGATTATCGTTTGCAGCACACGAGCGCACCGGTTTCGGAAGACGCGGAAGCGCTTTGCTGAAGATCAACGAGCCGAAAGAACAGGGAACATTGCTGTATTCCAAGGGATCGTACTATGTCGGCGGGCTGGAAGTTTCGGGCACGAGCGCGAACCTTGTTACCTACGTTTACAAAAATGCCGCCTGGGTCAAAATGGCTTCTTCCCCTGTAAGCGGCTATAACGCCAAGAAAACGCCTGCCATCGGATTCTTCCCGCTTTTGGAAGGAATTGGCTGGTATGTCGGCACAACTGCCGGTGGCGAAGGACATTTTCATTCGTTTACTTCCGAAAAAGGAATCGTTTCGGGGAAAGTGGCACAGCAATTGGACAATCCGAGCCGATTGCTGACAGCTGAATTCCCGGGTCAGTTTGTATCGGCATTGCCAACCCGCTGGCTGGTGTTCGATACGGCCCAGTTGCCATCCAGCGGTGCAGTCACTTTTGAATACGTGAACAAATGATCATCGGTATTTGCGGCGGAAGCGGTTCCGGAAAAACAACCCTGCTGAAACGGTTGGCCACTCATTTCGAGGAAATGAGACCAACGGTCTTTTCCATGGATAACTATTACCTCCCACTCGATCAGCAGTTGCGCGACGAAAACGAACAGGTGAACTTCGACCTGCCGACCGCGCTCGATCAAACGGCGCTGGTGAGCGACCTGAAGAACCTGAAATCGGGGCAGCCGATCGAAGTGAAGGAATACCATTTCAACGCGCCTCCGGGCAAAAACGTCCTTATCACGCTGGAACCCTCGCCGATTATCATTGTAGAAGGCCTGTTCCTGTTCCATTACGCAGAAGTGCGCGATCTGGTCGATTTCTCTATTTTCATGAAAGTGGATCCGGAAATCCAGCTCGATCGCCGGCTTTACCGCGACCAGGAATCACGCGGCTATTCGCGTGAAGCGATCCTGTATCAATGGGAGAACCACGTTACGCCGTGTTTCGAACAATACCTTCTGCCCTACGAACAACAGGCAGACTTTCAATTTAACAACGACCATCAGGCCGACCTGGAATTCGATCGATTGCTTTCCTGCCTGGTGCCCAAAGTAGCATGGCTCAACGTCTAAAACGCAGCTTTTACCGTTTCGGTCTTCTCGCGGCGATTGCTATCGGGGCCATTCTTTTACTGCTTTTTTCGCGCTTTTCGAATATCAGGCTTCACGACCATACAGCTGAGCTGCAACAGAATTTCAGCCGGAAAGAGCACCAGCTTTACCGCTTTACGACGCAGGCGATGAAGGTTTTCACCGTGAAAGGTGAAGAAGCCATGGCCGAGCGCTACACCACTGCTTCGCCGTTCTACCTGCACGTTTACCGCAACGATTCGCTTATTTTCTGGAATACCAACGAGCTGCCTGTTTACTGGCTAGCCGATCTGCATTTCCCGTCCGACGGATTGATCCGACTGCAAAACGGCTGGTATTACACGCAGGTTATCAGGCAAGGCAACCTGCAGGTGGTCGGCTCTTTTTATATCAGGCGGCTGTATCCTTACGAAAACGAGCAGCTGCAGGACCATTTCAATCCCGAGCTGACCCGCAATACCGAAGGCGTTATTTTGCCTGAACAGATCAAAGGGAAAAGCATTCACGATCTGAAGGGAAATCACCTGTTTTCCTTCGAAGAAACGCAATCGCAGAACGATCTGAACCGTGTCGACACGATCCTTTTTTCCGGCATTCTGTTGCTCGTATTGCTGTTGTGGATACAGCTCAACCGCTGGTTCCGGCAACCGTATGCTCCGCTCCTGCTGGCAGCTGTGTTCAGTATCCTGCGCGTGCTTGCTTCGCATTACGAATGGTTCTCCGGGTTGGAAAACAGCTCGTTGTTCGATCCTTCCATCCTCGCTTTATCGGAACGAACACCGAATCTTGGCGAGCTGCTCGTGTCTTTCCTGCTGTTGCTGATCATCGCGAACGCACTTATACGAACGCTGAAAAACAGTCATCAAACGGGACGCCTTATCCGCTGGATCACGCTGATCGCCGTGCTGATACTGCCGGTCCTTGGCTACTGGATGAGCCTGACGGCCCAGGAAATGGTCGAAAACTCGTCCATTCCCTTGCAGCTCGACCAGGTTTTCAGCCTCACGCGCTATTCGCTCATCGTTCTGTTTATGATCGGAATAGCGGGTTTTGCCTACATCATGATCGTTTACGAAGTGATGGGTGCTTTCCTCCGCTCGGGCTGGCAGTATCCGCTGCTTTTTCAGCTGTGGTTCGTTCCCGGGCTGATCGCATTGTTCGTGGCGTTACAGATCCAGCATTCGATCAACGCCGTTTTGTGGTTCCTGCTCCTGAGCGGACTCGTTTTGTTTGTGCATCATCGCTGGGGCGGCCGCTGGGATTTCTCGCTGGTATTGCTGGCGCTATTCCTGTTTTCCATCGGGGCCACGCTGAACATTCACGAATTCGCACGCATCAAGGAACGGGAAGAGCGCGAGCTGTATGCGAATCAGCTGGCCGATGACAAAGATCTCAATACAGAGCTCGAATACTTGACGGCCAAGCAGCAGCTCCTGGAAGATCCGTACATGGAACGGTTCCGGGTCAAAGCGAATCGTCCGGAAGCTTCCGAGCTGAAAGAAGCGCTTGAACGCCGTGTGTTCAACGGTTTCTGGGAACGCTACGATATGGATTTCTTCTACTTCGATGTGGGCGATTCCTCTACCCGTTTCAACGGAAAAAAACTGGAAGATTTCCAGGCTTTGATCACGCGGCACGGCGAAGTGTCGGAAGTGGACAGCTCTCTGTTCTTCGTAAAAGATTATACGAGTCAATACGCTTATGTCTTTTTGCAGGAATTGCAAACGGACAGCTCGACGGTGTTGTTTTTCGGAACGATGAAGTCGAAGAAAATCCCGGAAGAGATCGGGTTCCCGCGCCTGCTGATTTCCGACAAGGCCAAGGTCTTCGAGTCGCTGGGCGCTTATTCCATTGCCAAGTATTATTCCGGCAAGCTGGTGGCACGATACGGCAGCTACAGCTTTCCGTTCGAGGCCGGTGTGATCCCCGAGATCCGGATCGGCCGCGAGCGCATGTTCTTCGACAAGGACGGTTTCAACCATTTCCTGCTGCGGCGCACGGATAAGGACATGATCATCCTGTCGCGGCAGAACACCAGCTGGGTGGATTGGGTAACGACCGTTGCGTTCCTCTTCGTTTATTACGGCTTTCTCTTATCGACTTTCCTGCTGTTCCAGTCGCGCGCCATCGTGGTGCGTTTCCGCGGATTGTCATTGGCGGTGAAAATCCAGGTGGTGCTCGTAGGATTGGTATTCGTTTCACTGGTAGCTTTCGGATTCGGCAGCGGAACGTTCGTACAGTCGCAGTACGAAGAATACACCAACGACCTGATCCGCGAAAAGATCCATTCCGTGGGCGTGGTTTCCAAATTGCGTCTCGGTGATCAGTCTTCGATCGAAGTGGCGCGGAAAGCCATCGATATGGAGTATTACCTGCGCAACTGGTCGCACATTTTCGTAACGGATATCAACGTTTATGATCTCCATGGCCGACTGGTGAGCTCCTCCCGACCGAAGATCTATAACATCGGTCTGTTGAGCGAGCAAATGCATCCGGCAGCGCGCCAGGCCATGGTTTCGGCCAAGAAAAGCGAGTTCATTCACCAGGAAAGCATTGGCAGCCTGATGTACCTTTCGGCTTACACGCCGTTCTTCAATGACGAGGGCAAGCTGATCGCTTATGTCAACCTGCAGCACTTCGACCAGCAGAACGAGTTCGAAAACCAGATCCGTCGCTTCCTTGTAGCTATTATCAACGTGTTCATGCTCCTGCTTGCGCTTTCCATCATCGGTGCGGTGTTTATTTCTTCCTGGCTGACGTCGCCGCTGCGGATGATCCGTCGCAGCTTCTCCCGCATGGAATTGGGGAAAAACAACCAGCCGATCGAATACCACAGCAAAGACGAGATCGGCGACCTCGTGCGCGAGTACAACGCGAAGCTGGCCGAGCTGGAAGCAGCCGCAATTCACCTGGCAAAAAGCGGAAGGGAAAGCGCCTGGCGCGAAATGGCCAAGCAGGTTGCTCACGAAATCAAGAATCCGCTCACGCCGATGAAATTGTCAATCCAGCAGCTGCTGCGCGTCTACGACCCGAACGATCCGGACTCCAAGCGGAAAATCGAGCGAGTGGCGCAGTCGGTGATCGAACAGATCGATGCGCTGACTTCCATTGCCAATGCGTTTTCCAACTTCGCAAAAATGCCGCAGCCGAATATGGAACAAATCGAATTGCGGGCGTTCCTGGAGTCGATCGTCGCGGTATTTGATGTGAAGGATAGCTGCGAGGTAGAGCTCCTCTCAGACGCCGGAAATGTCTTCATACAGGCCGATCGCGAGATGCTGCTGCGCGTGATGAACAACCTGATCACAAATGCCATTCAGGCGATTCCGCCACAACGTACCGGCCGTATTCTGATCAGCCTTTCGGAAAGCGACGAAAAAGCACACATTTACGTGAGTGACAATGGAACAGGCATTCCGCACGAACAGCTGAACACGGTTTTCGAGCCGTATTTCACGACCAAATCGACCGGAACGGGACTCGGGCTTGCAATGGTGCGACAAATCGTGGAAGGACACGGCGGAGCAATCGCCATCAGCGAAACCAGCCCGGAAGGAACGACGATTCATCTTGTCTTCCCTATAGATTAGTCTCCAGTTTTCCGGTCTTCAGTCTCCGGCACCAGTCATTCTTGAACTTCGGTTGGTTTCTTCCGTTGACTGTTTAGCTGGAATACCAGNNCCAGCCATCATTTCAAATTACGAACAGCCGTAAACGAAAAAAGACCCCCGTCTTTCGACGAGAGCCTTTTTCTCAAATTCAGACTAACCGAAGTTTATTTTGTCACAACCACGTTGAACTGGCTGCTTGTTCCGTTAGCATATGAAAGGTTGAACACGTATGTTCCAGCGTTGAATCCGTTTACGTTAGTTGTAAACTGGCCGTTCACGATAGAAACATCCTGCGTAGCAACTGTGCGTCCTGCCAGATCCGTTACTTTCAGTACTGCATTTCCGTTTGCGTTTACTTTAACAGTAATAACGTCTTTTGCAGGGTTTGGATAAGAAGCAGCTTCAACTACATTCTCGTTTACTGTCAGATCGTCAGCGTCGAACATTTTAACAGAGATCGCTGGTACACCACCTCCGGTGAAACCACCGAGTGAGTATGTACCGTCGCTTTCAACCGGGTAAAGCGGCTGGAGGTCGTTGTCTTCGTTGCGTGCATACTTCGTAGAGTTGTCGTAACCAAGGAATACAGTTGTGTTGTAAACTGTTACACAGAACAGGTAACGCTGATCATCTTCCAGTACTACAGGCTCCTCGAAAGGAATGTAAGTAGGGATATCCTGATCGTCAGTTTCGAAGAAGAATTCCTGACCAAGAGCGATCTCGTCCAGGTCGTCCATTGTTGCATCGTTGATGTCAACGAATTCATCGTTCCAAGCGTAAGCAGTTGTTTGAACCTGCAGACCTTCGAGTGAACCGTCAGTTGCTGTAGAAGCGTTGAAAGTCATACCCTCGATACCCAGACGGCTAGCGTTAGGGTTGCGGAAAACGATGCAGGAAGAGTACGTGTCGTTGTTGTCAGACGGACGGATACCACCGTCGCTTACCGGGTTCAGATCGCCGTCAACGCGAGCGAGTGAGTAAACCTGATCTTCGTTGATGTTGAATACAGTTACGTTCGTGTTGTCAGTCGGGTACTCGTCTGTAGCAGAGTAGTTCACTGTGTAAGTCAGTGTGTACTCACCGGCAGCATAAGTTGCTTCGTTCAGTACAGGGAAATCGATCCAAACGCTGTCTCCGGATACGAGGTCGTAAGAAGCAGAAGTTTCAGAGTAGATGTCAGAACCACCGAATTCAACAGTAGCTGTAACAGTCATACCCGTCTGGTCGTTCTGACCGTAGTTTGTCAGCAACACGCCCAGGTCAGCCTGGAAATCCGTTCCTGTCGCTGCGATCAGGGAAGGGATAGCGTTACCGTTGATGCGCAGAACGTCTGTGCTCTGGAAACCGATGTCATCCATGTAGTAACCTGTTTTGTTACCAATGAATGCTACTACATCTTCTCCGTTTTCGATCTGCTCACGGATAAGTGCACCGTCAGCCTGGGAGATCATAACCGTAGGGATTGTTACCGAACCTCCGTTAGCACCGGCACCCATTGCGATAGGCGCACCTGGTACGTTGTTAACGATGATACAAGCGATCGCACCGGCATTCTCTGCTTCAAGCGCTTTCGCACCGAATTCGCAAGTACCGCGGTAAATGAGCGCGATTTTACCTGACAGGTCCGCGATAGGCGTACAAGCCAGGGAATCCGGGCCAGCCACTGCAACAGTGTCCAGAACGGAGTTAGCCGGGTCGTTCATGTCGGCAGCCCAGCCGTCTGTGTAAGTAAAGTCATAGCTCCCTGCAATTCCTGCAGGTGCTTCTACGGAGAAGATGACCTGACCGAACGCGCCGGATACAAAAAGCCCCATTCCGAAGGAAAGTAAGANNAGTAAAAGTTTTTTCATAACATAAGTAAATTTAAAGATGTCACCAAATTACGAAATCTTTACTTTAATATGCAAATTTTGACAAGTCCGGATTCGTGTAAAATCCGTATCATGTGTTCCGATCGTAAAGATTTTGGCGTTTTCTGTGTTCTTTTCAACTAGTTATTTCATCTCTGCAACCCAGCAAAACCGGGATTTCTGACTACCAGGAAAAGAAAAACCCCGCTCCTGTGGGAACGGGGTGAAAAAATCATAAAAGAATTCGCTTATTCCGCTGAAATCATGGCGCTTAAGTACTCACGGTTCATACGGGCGATGTTGTCGAGGGAAATTTCTTTCGGACATTCAACTGCACAAGCACCTGTGTTGGTACAGTTTCCGAAGCCTTCTTCGTCCATCTGACGCACCATGTTGAGCACACGCTGTTTTGCTTCTACGCGTCCTTGCGGCAGCAACGCCAGCTGGGAAACCTTAGCAGATACGAACAGCATAGCTGAAGCGTTCACACAGGAAGCCACGCAAGCGCCGCAACCGATGCAGGTAGCTGCTTCGAACGATTTGTCTGCGTCTGTTTTCGGGATTGGAATAGCATTCGCATCGATCGTATTACCGGAAGTGTTCACTGAAACGAAGCCACCTGCCTGCTGGATGCGGTCAAATGACGTACGGTCTACCACGAGATCCTTGATCACCGGGAAAGCTTTTGCTCTCCATGGTTCTACGTAGATGGTCTCACCGTCCTTGAATTTACGCATGTGCAGCTGACAAGTCGTTACCGCGCGGTCCGGACCGTGTGCTTCACCGTTGATGAACAGGGAACACATACCGCAAATTCCCTCGCGGCAGTCGTGGTCGAACGCAATCGGCTCCTGACGCTCATTGATCAGCTGTTCGTTCAGCTGGTCGAGCATTTCGAGGAAAGAGCTGTCGGTGGAAACATTGTCCAGGCGGTAGGTTTCCATACTGCCTTTCGAATTAGCGTTCTTTTGCCGCCAGATTTTGAGATTGATGTTGATATATTTTGATGCCATAATTTCTGATCTTTTAATCCGTCAATCTTACGATCATTTATAGTTACGAGCTGCGATTTTGATGAACTCGTAGTTCAATTCTTCCTTATGGAGAACAGACTGGTTGATGTCCATTCCGGCGTACTCCCACGCACCTGCAAATTTGAAGTTCTCATCGTCACGCAATGTTTCACCTTCANNCTTGAAGTTCTCGTCGTCGCGGAGGGTTTCACCTTCGGCATCCTGGTATTCCTCGCGGAAGTGTCCACCGCAGGATTCTTTACGCTGCAGGGCGTCCATCGCCATCAGCTGGCCCAGCTCCATGAAGTCGGCAACGCGGAGTACTTTCTCGAGCTCGGTGTTGAGCTCGTCGGCTGAACCCGGAACGAATACGTCGCGGTAGAATTCTTCT
>DJFN01000099.1 GCA_002432085.1 Flavobacteriales bacterium UBA5871 | reverse complement strand
GAGAAACAGCGTATTTGGGTAATTTACATTGTTGCCTTTTTCGTAATCTTCTTCTGGGCAGCGTTCGAGCAAGCCGGATCTTCATTGACATTCATCGCAAGTAACCAGACCGATCGCCATTTATTCGGTTGGGAAATGCCGGCGTCGATGGTTCAGATCTTCAACGGATTATTCGTAGTCATGCTTGCATTCCCGTTCAGCGCCTTGTGGCGAAAACTGAATAAAATGGGGCGTGAGCCAATCTCTCCTGCAAAACAAGCTGTCGGATTGTTGCTGATCGCATTGAGCTACTTCATCATTGCGCATAACGTCGACGGACTTGGTACAACAGGAATGCTGGCGGTGAAATGGCTGGTGTTGCTATACTTCATTCAGACTGTCGGTGAGCTGTGTTTGTCGCCGATCGGGTTGTCGTTGGTAGGAAAACTGTCTCCGAAGCGTTTTGCTTCCCTGTTATATGGTGTATTCTTCCTGTCGAATGCTGCTGGTTATGCACTGGCGGGATCATTGGGTTCTATTTTGCCGGCAACAACCGACAAATACATCGATGCACAGAAACTGGCGAATGTTAACCTGCAGGAAGTATTGGATAAAAAGATTGTTCCTACGGCAGAGCAAACAAAGATTTTGGCGGAAAATCAGATTCCAACAGAATATCCTTCATTTGCCGGATTTGAAATTCATACGCTCTACGATTTCTTTATGGTATTCGTTGTGCTTTGTGGAATCGCAGCCTTGATACTGTTTGCCATCACACCAATTCTGAAGCGTCTGATGCACGGTGTGCGGTAATAAAAAATTGATTGACAGAAAATCCTCCGAATTTTTGGAGGATTTTTTGTAGGGATAAAAAACACTTCACGAACTGAAAAGCTATGGAACACGAACTGATAGACAACCCGAATCAATCCGGCGAGAATACGCTGGAAGGGATTCAGAATTTTACGGGGAAATACCCGAAACAGATCTGGGCGCTGTTCTTCAGCGAAATGTGGGAACGTTTCTGCTTTTATGGAATGCGCGGGATGCTGGCCTACTTTATGTCAACCGAGCTCGGATTGACCGATAAGCAAAGTAACCTTCAATACGGCGCGATCCAGGCTTTCGTGTATGCGTTCACGTTTCTCGGCGGAATGCTTGCAGATAAAATCCTTGGTTTCCGCAGATCGCTCGTTTGGGGCGGCTTGCTGATGATCACCGGATCCGTATTGNNGCATGGAATGTTCTTCGTCGGAATTACGTTCAACATCATCGGTACCGGTTTCTTCAAGCCGAATATTTCGTCGATGGTTGGTCAGCTTTACAAAGACGGCGATCCAAGAAGAGATGCAGGATTCCTGTTGTTCTACTCGGGAATCAATATCGGAGCCATGATTGGCGGATACATCATCGCGATCGGAAAAGGGGAGATGTTCACCAGCTGGATTCCCGACCACCTTCACTGGAATTATGCGTTTGCCGCTTCGGGTGTGGCCATGACGATCAGTTTGATCACGTTTATCCTTACCAAAAAGAACCTGGGTACCATCGGACTTTCACCGATCAGCACTTTCAAGCCTTCTACCCGTTACGGAATGGAATATGGAACGTACGTGCTGGCATTGGCTGCCGTTCCGCTTATTATTATAATGGTGTCAAATACGCGCTACACCGATTATTTCATGTACGCGATCGGACCATTCAGTCTTGGCTACTTCATTTATGAAATGACGAAATACGACATGGCTCAGAACAAAAAGCTGATTGCGGCTTTCCTGTTCATTCTCTTTTCGGTCGTTTTCTGGGCGATCTTCGAACAGGCCGGTGGATCGCTCGCCTTGTTTGCCGGATCGAACGTAGACAATAACCTTGTGGGTATGAAACTCGATCCGAATGGCGTCAATAACTCGATCAACTCCTTATTTGTAATCATTTTCGCGCCGCTGCTTGGATTGTTGCTGATCGCCATGGCGAAGAGAAAGATCGAGCCCAATTCGACCGTGAAATTTGGAATTGGATTTCTGTTCCTCGGTCTCGGTTTCTTAACCTTTTACTCCATGCGTTTCGGTGTGGAAGCAGATGGAAAAGGATCGCTGAACGTTCTTGCGCTGGCTTACCTGATTGTTTCGTTCGGGGAGTTGTTCCTTTCGCCGATCGGCCTCAGTCTGATGACCAAGCTTTCGCCTCAGAAAATGCAGGGTTTCATGATGGGAATGTGGTTCCTGGCCAGCGCTTATGGTCAATATGTCGCCGGATTGTTCGGTGCCAGCATTTCACCGGATGAAAAAGCTACACCAGTCGAGCGCATGGATATTTACACGCAGGGTTACCAGGATTTCGCGTGGTACGCGATTATTTCCGGAATTATTCTGATCGCACTCTATCCGCTTATGAAAAAACTAATGCAGGAAGTCAAATAACAACAAGATGATGAAAGAACGCAAACACCCAAAAGGCTTACCGTATTTATTCCTTTCCGAAATGTGGGAACGCTTCGGCTACTACCTCATGATCGGTATTTTCACCTTGTACCTGAAAGACACGGTTGATAACGGCGGTTTCGGGATGAATGAAGCCGAGTCGTCGGATCTTTACGGAACCTTCATCGCGTTGGTCTTCCTGACGCCTTTCCTCGGTGGCTTGCTCGCCGATCGCGTGTTGGGCTATCGGCTTTCGATTACTATCGGCGGTTTGCTGATGGGAATCGGCTACTGCCTGATGTCCATTCACAGTTTGTCGATGCTGTATGTTTCGATGACCTTCGTTATTGTCGGAAACGGGTTCTTTAAACCCAATATATCGGCCCTGCTCGGAAATCTCTACAACGACGAGCGGTACAAATCGAAAAAGGACGAAGGCTACAACATCTTTTACATGGGGATCAACATCGGTGCGTTCGTCTGCAACTTCTTCGGTGCGGCGATGTACAACCTGATCGGATGGGGCGCTGCGTTCATTACGGCCGGTATCGGAATGTTCATCGGGATCGTGATCTTCTGGATGGGAACCAAGCACATCAAACACGCCGATGTACTGAAGCCGACACAACCGGGCGATATGTCGCTCTGGAAGATCAGCGGGCTCATCCTGTTGCCGGCGATTATTTTCGGAGCGATCGGCTACTTCCTCTACGGTGTAACTTCGAAGGCCAATCCGGATGGAAACCTCATTGGTTCCGATTCGACCGACGCGTTTCTCTTTGCCTGTATACCGGTCGTATTCTTTTACGCCAGTATCTGGTTCCGCGCTTCGGCATCCGAAAAGAAACCGATCGGCGCCATGCTGGCCATTTTTGCGGTAGTGATTTCGTTCTGGGCGGTTTTCAAGCAGAACGGCTCCACATTGAACACCTGGGCCGATCGTTATACGGATCGTGAAGTGCCGGCAGCTATGAAGGGAACACTCCAGTCATTGAAACAGGTACAGGAAATCGAATACAAGCAGGACACCGTTCCGGTTTTGGACAATCAGTTCCGTGCACCGGAAGGCGAGCCGGAAAAAGTGGATTATCCGACCTACTTTAATAATATGAATAAAGCGGATCTGCCGAAAGAAGGGGAAAAGATCTACGCCTATAATACGAACCTGTTCCAGTCCGTGAATCCGTTTTGGGTAATCGCACTGACGCCGCTTGTCGTTGCCTTCTTTGCGTTCCTCCGAAAAAGAGGGCGCGAGCCGTCTACACCAACGAAGATTTTCATCGGATTGTTTATTACAGCGCTGAGCTGTCTCGTCATGGTGGCGGGAGTCCATTATACGGCGAACGGTGCCGAAAAAGCATCGCCGTGGTGGTTCATCGCTTCGTATGGTGTCCTTACTATAGGGGAATTATGTCTCAGCCCGATGGGCTTGTCGCTTACTTCGAAATTAAGTCCGCCGCGATTGACGGCCCTGATGATGGGCGGCTGGTTCCTGGCAACTTCGATCGGGAACAAGCTTTCGGGGGTGATGAGCTCCATGTGGGATAAATACGACAACAAAGCGAATTTCTTCTGGGTAAACTTCTTCCTGCTCCTGGCTGCGGCATTTGTGCTGCTCTTGTTATTGCGACGACTGAATCGTATCTTTAGGGAATACGTCGACAAGCCGCATGTGCTGGAACCAGCAGGTCATGCTTCGCCTGAAGACGAAAACGTGATAAACCAGAAACAATAATGAAGCGTTTCCTTCCGTGGCTGATTCCGATCGTCGTCCTGCTGGCAGCGATTNNTTCCAATCCTTTTAATGGGAGATCAGACCACGGTTGCCAAAACAGCGGGCGTGCTGGTGGTTGTTCTGACCACCTTTGCGATTCGTTTCTGGATTTACCGCGCGGGCAAAATGCGAACGCGGGGCATGAAAGTAAAGCTCACGACCAACGAGCGCTTTTTTCTCGATCACCAGTTCCCTTATTATAGGACAATGTCGGCGGCGGAAAAGAAACGCCTCGAAGAGCGCGCCGGGATGTTACTGGCCGAAATTTCCTTTGACCGTTTCGACCGGAAAGATCCCACGAAAGAAGAATGCCTGGCCTTTGCCATGGTGTTAGCAATGCTTACGGCCGATCAACCACACAGCAATTGCGTCGGAAAAGTGGTTGTATGTAAGGAAAGCGATCGTCCGGAAATGACAAAACAGGGAGAACACCCCGTTTTATTTGTCGGCGAAACGTGGTTAAAAGGCCTTTTACAGACAGCCACGCCTGCTACTATAAAGGAAAAAGCAGGTGTGGAAGCCGCGGGAATCCTGCAGGAATTCTACGAATCGCGGGCCTGACGGAAAATAATCCAAAAAAAGTGACAAGGCTAACTGTGCCAATAACACGTAGTTAGCCGACTGCTGGAATTTTCTCCACAAAGATTTTTTGAAAAGCCCTTGCAGAAGTGAAAAGAGTGTGTACCTTTGCACCCGCTTAGAACGATAAGCGATACGGTTAAGGCCGGTGAAATATGGGGTTTGAGGCAAAAAGAAGCTTAAAAATTTTTTGACAAAAAGCTTGCGGATTTAAATAAAGCAGGTATCTTTGCCCTCCGCAAACGAGCGAAGGAAAAACGAAGGTAAGGTCAGAAGAAAAAAGAAAAAATATTTTTCGAAAAAGCTTGCCAGAATAAAAAACCTGATTACTTTTGCAACCCCGATCGAACGAGATCAGGAAAACAAAAAACGGCGAAGTTCAATAACGATTGAGAAAATAAGCCGGATGCTTTTAAAGATTGAAACCTTTAAAGACAACACACAAGTTCTTTGACAGATTAGGAA
>DJFN01000036.1:22615-25404 GCA_002432085.1 Flavobacteriales bacterium UBA5871 | reverse complement strand
CCGCGGTGTAATGGCCGGTGGTAAGCTCCTGCAGGTATTCCGTCGTTTGAAAGTTATCGCGTTGCCAGGAGATCTTCCTGAAGCAATCGTTGTTGACATTACCAAACTGCGTATCGGTCAGTCGATCCGTGTAGGCGATCTCGAAGCATCCACACCGGGTGTGAAATTCGTTGACGCGAAAAGCGCGGTTGTTGTTTCCGTTAAAATGGCTCGTGGTGCATCCAAGGCAGCCGAAGGTGACGACGAAGAGGAAGAAGAAGCATAAGAAGCTGCTGATTCAGCTCAGAACCGGTCTCATTGAGGCCGGTTTTTTTATTTCCGATAGTTCCGGAAAATCAAATCATGTAACTTTTTCGGGAAATCATGTAAGAGAAACCACCGCGCTCTTCGCACTTTTACCGAAATACCCGGAATGGAAGCCAAGACAGCAGATGCGTTTTTTCGTTCCTATGAAGAGAGCTTTAACGAAGGCCTCGCAGGTCGGGATGTCAGCGACAAAGTCGTACGCTCATTTGCGGATTGCTTTGTCGAATCGAGTCCTGTAGGAGTGATATGTGGAAAGAACAGCGATGATTTCCCCGAGAAGATCCGGCAGGGATTTGAATTCTACCGGAGCATCGGCACACAGTCGATGCGCATCCTATCGAAACAGGTCATGACGCTGGACGAGTTCCATGCGCTGGTCAAGGTTGGATGGCGCTATACGGCAGCATCGGAAGATCGCGGTCCGGTGACAATTGATTTTGAAGTACATTACCTGCTCCGCGCAGTAAAAGACCTGCCGAAGATATTTGCTTATATCACAGGAGATGAGCAAAAAGTGTTGAAGGATCACGGTTTATTACCGGATGCTTAGCTAAAAACAGCGGCAAATAAAAAAGGCCTTTCACAGAAGGCCTTCAATTGATTTAGGAGGTTTGAGGTATACCATATCTATGTAAGTATCGTATCCTGCGGTGTGCGAAACAAAGGTGCGATAAACTTGTGTATGGTACGACCTCCATTTTTTCTATGGCGATTTCAGACCTCTGAAATGCAGATTTCGCTTTTTTAAATTTTTTATGTGAATCAATTAAAAAGGTGAACTGCCTCCTCCCTTGAGGGAGGACAGAGGAGGGTGGCCGCCAACTCTGACTTCCGTTTGCCACCCCCTTTCATTCCNNGGAAAAAGCTCCGTTCTTTGTGGTGAAAGAAACATCAGTAAGGAAACAACCGTATCCAAAGAATTCTCGAAACGCGGTAATTGAAAAAGCTGAACAGCAGCAAACCGCCGAAAATGATTACGAAGAACGCCCACAGCGGAACGAACCAGAACGTGAGAAAGAACAGCGTGAGCATTTCGATCACCGTCAGCGCGTAGCTCACATACATAGCGCCCAGGAAATAGCCCGGCTCTTTCTCAAAAGCATACCCGCATTCGCTGCAATGTGTGTGCATTTTCGGAATGCGTACCAGGAAAATGTTGCCGGTCGTGGCGAAGATCTCACCTTTTTCACATTTAGGACATTTACCGGTGGTGATAGAAGCAATCATGTTCATTTTTTTAGTAAAATTAATGTAAACAAGCTTCTTCATTGTTACAGAAAGCAGTCTGTAATTTGGATTATCCGGACATTTTGTTCTACATTGCGTCATGGAAAGTTTTCCGAGTCTTTCGATCCATCAGTTCGACGAACAAGGCGCTCAGCAGGAGTTTTATATGAATCACCTGTCGGAACACCTGCGGAAGTACCACGATCACATTATGGTGCCTCACAAGCACGATTTTTACCTGAGTATTCTGTTCACCGAAGGCGAAGGCTGGCACGAGATCAACTTCCGGCGTTATCCTGTAAAGCCCGGTGCACTGTTTTTCCTGCGGCCCGGCCAGACACACCACTGGACATTTTCCGTTCCGGCGGAAGGCTGGATCCTCTTCCATTCCGAGTCTTTCTTTCAGCGTTATTGTACACAGCATCTGCCCGGTGAATATCCCTTTTTCCGCACGCGCGACCAGCAGGAATATTTGCAGCTGAATTATGAACAAACTGCTGATTTTGCNNACTCGAAGAAATCTACCGCGAATACACTTCCGACTGGCGCTACAAATACCGGAAAGCGGGAAGTCTGCTTCACGGCTTCTACATCGATACGGCGCGGATGTGTCCGGAAGAGCCACCTATAGAAACAACCTACACCCGTTACTGCGCTTCGCTCGAACAGTTGGTCGAAGAAAACTATGCGTCCGATCGCTCACCGGAAAGCTATGCGGAACAATTACACGTCAGCGTTCGGCATCTGAATAGAATCTGTCGCAGCTGTTACGGAACAAGCTTCGGGGAACTGATCACCGGCCGCGTAATCCTGGAAGCCAAACGTTTGCTCAGCGGACAGGAATGGTCGATGAAAGAAATTGCCAACCGCCTCGGCTTTGAAGAATATGCTTATTTCTCGCGGGTGTTCAAACAACAAACAGGCGAAACACCACGTGATTTCAGGGAAAAATACAAGGAATAACTATGAATTATCAATTAGCAATTATGAATTAGCAAGGTTTTCCCCTTGATAATTGCTAATTTTTGAAGTCAAGTCAATTTGTCGCTCAGGATCTTCATCTCGATCACCGGCGAAATACGCTCGTAAAGGATGTTGTGGACCGCTTCGAGGATCGGCATGTCGACCTTGAACTTCTTATTGATCTCGTGAACGCATTTGGTGGCATAATAGCCTTCCGCGATCATTTCCATTTCCAGCTGCGCCGTTTTTACCGAATAGCCTTTCCCGATCATGAAACCGAAAGTCCGGTTGCG
>DJFN01000036.1:22237-22564 GCA_002432085.1 Flavobacteriales bacterium UBA5871 | reverse complement strand
CCCAAGCCGGAGCAGATGCCGGAAGCAAGCGCGTAAACGTTTTTCAGTACGGCCGAAAGCTCGGTCCCGAACAAATCGTCGGAAACGGTGGTCTTGATATAACGGCAGGCCAGCAGATCGGCCATTTCCTGTGCGTTTTGCTCCTTTTGGCAAGCAATCGTCAGGTAGGAAAGACGTTCCAAAGCAACTTCTTCCGCATGACACGGACCGCAGATGATCCCAACGGCGCTGTAGGGTGTTCCGAAAGTCTTGTGGATAAAGCGCGCCGGGATGGCGTTGTATTCGGGAACGATCCCTTTGACGGCGGAATAAACGATTTTCCCTTTG
>DJFN01000036.1:17178-22201 GCA_002432085.1 Flavobacteriales bacterium UBA5871 | reverse complement strand
TCTCGGAAGAACGGATAATGGCTTCGAGATCGGTGCTTACATTGATCTTCGACAGGTCGAATTCCACCGATTGAAGGTACGTCGGATTGTGGCGGTACTTGCGAATGTGCTCGACAGCGTTCTCATTGCGCATATACCAGTTCACCAGCTCCAGGTTGTTGCAGAGGATCTTAACCAATGCTGTCGCCCAGCTTCCGCCACCGATAACTGCAACCGTTTTCTTTCGTTTCTCCATAACCGATGGAGCAAAAATAAGGATTTATCGGGATGCCCGGCCGGTTCCCGAAAATAGACTTCAAGACATCAGGATATCAGGACGTCATGACATCAGGATAGCTGTAAGAATCGACCAGTTCAATTCGAAACAGTCCTGAAATCTTAAAGTCCTGAAGTCTTGCTATCAACAATCAATCCTTCTTGCGCAGCAGCTCAATCTCAACGGTCTTGCGCAGCGGCTCCGGCATTGTGCCGAAAACGCGGTCCCACAACGAAGTCGTCACCCCAAACGCACGGTCGTGCTGCTGGAAGTGATGGATCGCGTGGTGCTTCCACCAGAAATTGAAATACTTTGGAGCATTGAACCTGTGTACACAAACGTGAATGTTCATGTAGAACAGATAGCCCCACAGAAAACCGGTCCCGAAAATAAAGGCCCAGTCACGCATCACAAGGTAAAACAAGCCCAGGAAGACCGCGGCAATGATCAGCGACGGGAGTGGGGGAAGCACCAGCCGTTCATCATCGTTCGGATATTCGTGGTGAATACCGTGTAATACATACTGGAAACCGCTGCTGAAGGTCGCATCGTGCAGCTTATGGTAAAGAAAGCGGTGCATGATGTATTCAGCAAACGTCCAGATAAAAGTACCGAGAGCCAGAACGCCCAGGATGCTCCAGACAGACACATGCGGATTCCACGACAGGAAGAGGTAAATCAGGAAAAACCCAATTAAACCGTACATGCCTGTGATAATAAGCGGATGTGTTCTGGTGAGCAATTCCAGAAGTTGGTTCCGGAACAGCCTCGGTGACTTCGTGTTAGGGTAAATGCGGACTTTATAGCGCGTCATTACATAGAAGTTTAACTAATCCAATATCGAAAATATCTCCCCCGACCCCGACCGTTTTCTGTTTTTTTAACAGCAAAATAGCATTGATTTACCGTTGACATAGCATAGCGACCGATCAACACGATTTTTGCAAAAAAAGACAAGCTGCTTCCTTACCTTGGGGGTGCTATTAACTAAATGCTAACTCAATGAAACACCTCGTTCTCCCCGCAATGCTTTTTTGCGGAATTTCCCTGAACGCACAAGCCGTTCACAAATGCCTGACCAAAAAACTGATAGATTACCGCGAGCAACAAATTCCGGGCTACAAGCAGGGTGTTGAAAATGCCTTTAATTCTGCAAAGCAAATCGGCGCTAATGCCGAGCCAACGCGCGACCTGCTGACGATCCCGGTGGTATTCCACGTGGTATACAATACTTCTGATGAAAACCTCCCAGACAATGTGATTCTGAATCAACTGCAGGTACTCAACGACGATTATTCCCGCGAGAATGCCGATACGGTAAACATGCGCGCCGAATTTCAGCCGGTTGCAGGCGCTACCAATATCCGTTTCGTAATGGCGGCAGTTGATCCGGATGGCAACCCCACCAACGGTATCACGCGAACACAGACCAATACGACTTCATTCGGAAGCTTTGCAGCGCTGATGGGCGACTTCAGCGACCTCGAAAAAGTAAAATCCACGGCCAATGGCGGTCATGATGCGTGGGATCAGGCACATTACCTGAATATCTGGATTTGCGATATGTCGATCAGTGGGATGACCTTCCTGCTCGGCTACGCGACACCACCGGCCGATCTGCCTAACTGGCCTACGGGCGGCGTTGGAGATCTCGGCGATGGCGTCGTACTGCAATACCAGGTAGTTGGAAGCAACAACCCTATAGGATTGCCGGGTTACGATATTCTTGGCCGTACGGCTTCACACGAAGTTGGGCATTACCTCGGATTGCGCCACATCTGGGGCGATGCCAATAACTGCACTGTCGACGACTACTGTAACGATACCCCGATGTGCAGCGGACCGAATTCCGGCTGTCCTGCGGGAACGAACTCCTGTACGGCCGCACCTGATGCCGGTCCGGATATGATCGAAAACTATATGGATTACACCTACGATGCGTGTATGAACATCTTTACGAACGATCAGAAACAGCGTATGCGAACGGTGCTCGAAAACAGCCCGATCCGCGCCAGTCTGATCAATTCCGATGCTTGTACGCCGCCTAATCCGAGCGATGCTGCGGTAACGGATGTATTCACGCCGAGAGGAGATCATTGTCCGGGTGCGATCACGCCAAGTGTACAGCTGCGCAATCGCGGGTCGAACAACCTGACAAGCGCAACGATTTCCTATACCATCGACAACGGCACACCGACCACGTTCGCCTGGACGGGTAACCTGGCGGCAGGAGCTTCAGCAACCGTAGCGCTTCCAGCATTCACTGCGACGCTGGGAACACATGAGTTTATTGCTTATTCGACCTTGCCAAACGGCGTGGCTGATCCGTATACAGTGGATGACGCATCCAGCATTACATTCGTGGTTTCAAACGGAATCATGCCCGATTACAGCGAGAATTTCGAATTGCCGGTTTTCCCTCCGGATATTCGCTGGTCGGTAACCAATGGCGGCAATGACTGCTTCGAATGGGTTGGAGCTGCGGCGACTTCTTCTGCGAACGTGCTGATCAACAGCACAGCCATTGCGACATTCTATAATAACACGACTACGCAGAACGAAGACCTCGTTTCACCGGTGTTTATCCTTCCGTGTAATGTGACAGCCGCAACTTTGACATTCGATGTGGCACACCGTCGTCGAACAACAAGCGGTAACGATCGTCTGCGTGTCGAGATCTCGCAGGATTGCGGTAACACGTGGGTAACTGCCGGATATGATAAAGCAGGGACTACATTGGCGACTGTGACAGGCACACAAAATTCCTACTTCACACCTTCGGCCGGAACGCAATGGCGCACGGAGACGATCGATATTCTTCCGTTTGTCGGTGCGACATCTGAAAACGTGCGTTTCCGCTTCCGTGCAACAGGTACCGGCGGCGCGAACGGAAACAACATTTACATCGACAACATGGTATTCGATGTGACCACGCCGGGCGAAGTGAACGTTGTTCAGTCGGGAATAGACATTCTCGATGGCGGCGCGTATACGTTTGCCAATACAGCTGTTGGAGCTACATCGAGCGCTGTGTTTACCGTTCAGAATACCGGAACGACGAACCTGACGATCACGCCTCCGCTTACAATAACCGGAACCGGTTTCGCAGTCGTATCGACTTTCGGATCCACGACACTTGCACCGGGAGCCACAACGACTTTTACATTGTCCTTTACGCCGGCAGCCGGAGGTTTATCAACCGGAACGGTTAGCTTCGGAACCGACGACTGCGATGAAGGAACCTACAATTTCGTGTTGAACGGAACCGGAANNACCGCCGGTAGCGGATTTCAGCACTTCGCCAACGACCGTTTGCGTAGGACAGAACGTTGACTTTACGAACCTGTCGACCGGTGCGGCCTCTTATTCCTGGAGCTTCGGTGCATCGGCAACGCCATCGACTTCCACAGCGGCCAATCCGACCGTGGTGTACAATGCGCCGGGAACTTATCCCGTAACGCTGACGGCAACCAATGGCTTTGGCTCCGACGTGGAAACCAAAACCGGTTACATTGTTGTTAGAAACACTGTAGCCTTGCCAATAAATGAAGGCTTTACAACTGCAACATTCCCGCCAGCTAACTGGAGCATCAATAACGGCGGAATTGCGACTACCTGGCAGCGATCAGCAACCGTGGGTGTCACACCGACAGCCGGTAACTCGATGTTCTTCAATAACTTCAGCTTCGACGATCCGAACAATGACGAAATGCTGATGCCAACCGTAAATTTGAATGGCTATATTTCCTCGCAGCTGACCTTCAGTGTGGCTTATGCGCCTTACAACGGAACTTATTACGACGGATTGGAAGTGCTGGTGTCGAGCGACTGCGGTGAAACGTTCACGAGCGTTTACAGCAAGTCGAACACGACGTTGGCTACCGCTCCTGCAACAACCGCTTCGTTCGTTCCGACTGCGGCCCAATGGCGTACGGAAACAGTCAGCCTGACACCTTATGTGGGCAACTCCGGCGTGATCGTGAAATTCCGCAACCTCGCGGGGAACGGTCAGAATCTGTATGTAGACAATATTAACCTGACAGGTGTGCTGGGAACGCCGGTAGCCAGCTTTACCGGATCGCCGACAACCGTGTGTGCCGGACAAAGCGTGACGTATACCAATACTTCGACCGGCTCGCCGACATCGTATTCGTGGAACTTCCCGGGAGGAACGCCTTCGACCTCGACCGCAACGAATCCGACCGTGACGTATNNACGTATAACACAGCCGGAACCTACACGGTTGAGCTGACGGCAACGAACGGAAGCGGCTCGAATACATCGACACAAACGAATTACATTACGGTCAATCCAATTCCGGCTACACCGACGATTACACCAATGAGCGCGACTACTTTCTGTGCAGGCGGTGGCGTTGTTCTCACGTCTTCTTCTGCGACGGGCAATGTGTGGTCGACCGGCGCAACAACGCAATCCATCACTGTAACCACTTCCGGAACTTATACCGTTGCCGTAACAAGCGGCGGTTGTACGTCTGCCACTTCAGCAGGCGTAACCGTTACCGTGAATCCGATTCCAGCTGCACCGACAATTTCGGCCGGTGGTCCGACGACATTCTGCTCCGGCGGAAGTNNAGCCAGCGGAAACAACTGGTCGACAGGTGCAACAACGCAATCGATCACAGTTACTACCTCTGGAACGTATACCGTAACAAGAACGCTTGCGGGCTGTACTTCTCCGGCTTCAGCAGGAGTGACGGTAACTGTGAATCCTACACCGGCTGCTCCGACGATCTCTGCCGGTGGT
>DJFN01000036.1:0-17122 GCA_002432085.1 Flavobacteriales bacterium UBA5871 | reverse complement strand
TTCTCCGGCTTCGGCTGGAACGACGGTGACTGTGAATCCAACACCGGCAGCTCCGATGATCTCTGCCGGTGGCCCAACGACGTTCTGTTCGGGTGGAAGCGTTGTTCTCACGTCTTCTTCAGCTAGCGGAAACAACTGGTCGACCGGCGCAACGACGCAATCAATCACGGTTTCGACATCAGGAACGTACACCGTAACAACAACGAGCGGTGCCTGTACATCTCCGGCTTCGGCAGGAACAACGGTAACGGTGAATCCAACACCGGCAGCTCCGACGATCTCTGCAGGCGGTCCAACGACTTTCTGCTCCGGCGGAAGCGTTGTTCTCACGTCTTCTTCAGCCAGCGGAAACAACTGGTCGACGGGCGCAACGACGCAATCCATTACCGTTTCGACTTCCGGAACGTACACCGTAACAACCACAAGCGGTGGGTGTACATCTCCGGCTTCAGCAGGAACGACGGTGACAGTTAATCCAACGCCGGCAGCTCCGACGATCTCGGCAGGCGGCCCAACGACATTCTGTTCAGGTGGAAGCGTCGTTCTCACGTCTTCTTCAGCCAGCGGAAACAACTGGTCGACGGGCGCAACGACACAATCCATTACGGTTTCTTCTTCGGGAATTTATACCGTTACCACGACAAGCGGTGGGTGTACTTCTCCGGCTTCGGCTGGAACGACAGTCACAGTCAACCCAACGCCGGCAGCTCCGACGATCTCTGCCGGTGGTCCAACGACATTCTGCTCCGGCGGAAGTGTTGTTTTAACTTCTTCTTCAGCTAGCGGAAACAACTGGTCAACGGGCGCAACGACACAATCGATCACAGTTTCGTCTTCCGGAACGTATACCGTAACAACGACGAGCGGCGGTTGTACATCGCCGGCTTCGGCAGGAACGACCATCACAGTGAATCCGACACCGGCTACACCGACCATCTCGGCCGACGGTCCAACGACCTTCTGCGCGGGTGAAGACGTCGTGTTGACTTCTTCCTCAGCTAGTGGTAATAACTGGTCGAATGGCGCAACAACGCAATCGATCACGGTTTCGGCTTCAGGAACGTATACTGTTTCCGTAACCAGCGGTAGTTGTACATCGGCTTCTTCTACTGGAACGATTGTAACAGTGAATTCGCTTCCTGTGATCGCACTCGGAACGGTGGTGAATCCAACGGCTTGTGCCACCACAACAGGCAGCATCCAGGTTACGGGCTCCGGAACGGGCGATCTGAGCTGGTCGGGCTCTGCAATCGGAACATTGAACGGCGTTACATTACCGGCAACAATTCCAACGCTTGGAGCAGGAACGTATTCTATTACGTTCAGCAACGGTTGTACTTCAAATACTTTGTCACAATCGCTGACCGATCCGGGAGCACCTGCTACGCCAACGATTTCGGCTGATGGTCCGACAACCTTCTGTGCCGGCGAAGACGTTGTACTGACTTCTTCTTCCGCAACAGGCAATAACTGGTCGAATGGTGAAACGACGCAATCGATCACCGTCACTTCGGGTGGGACTTATACGGTCACAGCGACCGTTGCGGGTTGTACTTCGGCTGCTTCTGCCGGGACGACAATTACGGTCAATCCGATTCCGGCAACACCAACGATCTCAGCCGACGGTCCAACGACGTTCTGTTCAGGCGGAAGTGTTGTACTCACTTCATCTTCAACGACCGGAAACAATTGGTCGGATGGCGCGACTACACAATCCACTACGGCTTCGGCTTCCGGAACGTACACAGTTACGGTAACAGAGCTGGGTTGTACTTCCGCACCTTCGGCGGGAACGGTCATCACGGTAAATCCGAATCCGACGGTGACATTTGGCGCGCTGGACGATATGTGTATCTACGATTCGCCGCTTCCGTTGACGCAAGGATCGCCGACTGGCGGTGATTATACCGGCGATGGTGTGGTCTTCGGACATTTCAACCCGGCAGAATCCGGTCTTGGAACGTTTGTAATCACTTACACTTATATCGACGGTAACGGCTGCTCGGGAACTGCAACGTCTTCTGTTGTGGTGGATGAATGCCTTGGTCTCGATGATCAGGAGCTCACGACGGTGAAAGTTTTCCCGAATCCGTCAACCGGTAACCTGGTGGTAGATGCCGGCAACGACAAGCTGATTTCCATTGCGGTTTACGATAACCTGGGCAAGCTGGTGCTGAATCAGCAGGCCGGAAACGCGGCTACATCTGTAATCGATCTGTCGTTTGTAGCAGATGGAGTGTATACACTTCGGATCGTTACGGCGAACGGCTCGCAGAACCTGCCGGTGGTCATTAAAAAGTAGACAGGCTGAATTTTATAATCAGCATCAAAGAAGGGCAGCCAAAAGCTGCCCTTTTCGTTTTAAAGCTTGTCAAAATAATCGGCTTCCAATCCCAGCCATTCCAGCGTGGCATTGGCAAAAATGTCTTCCTTGACCTGCTGCGACAGGTTGCTGTCTTCGATAAATTGCCCGATCTCAAGATCGCCCAGCGGGAACGGATAATCGGATCCAAGGCAAACGCGCTTGCTTCCCTGCATTTTCAGGATGTATTCGAGCATATCGATGTCGTGGGTAATGGAATCGACCCAGAACTTGCCCACGTATTCGCGTGGATTGATCTTGTTGTCGATCGCTACGAGGTCCGGACGGCAATTGAATCCGTGCNNTGGCAGGAAAGAACCGCCGGCATGTGAAAAGCATACGCGCAGGTTGGGCAATCGTTCGAGAACGCCGCCGAAGATCATGGAGCAGGCCGCGCGCGATGTTTCAGCAGGCATACCGACGAGCCAGGGCAGCCAGTATTTCCGCATGCTGTCTTCGCCCATCATTTCCCACGGATGGATCATCACTGCCATGCCGAGATCGGAACAGGCTTCGAAAATAGGGAAAAGCTCGGCCTCGCTGAGATTTTTACCGTTGATATTGGAACCGATCTGAATGCCTTTGTGGCCGGTCGCTTTGGCGTGTTCCAACTCTTTGATGGAAAGCGCCGTGTCCTGCATCGGCAAGGTCGCCAGTCCGAGGTAATTTTTCGGATAGCGGGCTACGAGATCGGCAATGTGATCGTTGAGAAAACGCGAAACCTTTGCACCGTGTTCCGGCTTGGACCAGTAGGCAAACAACACCGGAATCGTACAAACGACCTGAACTTGCGTATTGAAATCGGCGTATTCGCGAATGCGCATTTCTTCCGCCCAGCAGTTTTCTTCGATCGTTCGGAAAAACTGACCGCCTTGCATCATATCCGCCTTTCCGTCGTCGCGGTGTTCGAGGTGGATGAAATTCCCATATCCGAATTCCAGCGCCCATTTCGGCAGCTCTTTCGGAATAATATGGGTGTGCATGTCTATTTTCAGCATTTGGCGGATTTTTGCAGTCCGCAAAGGTACGCTTTTGTGAGAAATCTTCGATTTAAGTGTTCAGATTTTCACATGAAAAGGTCCGGCAGGCGAACCCACCGGACCTTCAAAGTCAAAATGCACTATTGCAATAATGTAATATTACATGCGAGTTGTTAAAACGCAACAGCGCATGGTCATTTAAAACCGAATCGTATTGAACTTAAATCGTTTTGCTTCAGCTCCCGGCATACGCGAAAGGATCACGATTCCATCGTTCGTTGTAAAGAAGAACGACGGGTCGACAGCCATCGAAAAAGCGTTCGGCTTCTGAATTTCTGTCAGCGGCAACGAGTTGAACGTGTGGTCCGGATGACTGAACGTTCCGTCAGGACGAAGAACCGTCAACACGGTCGGGTAGAAAGCTTCTTTCCCGAAAATGTTGTCGATGTTGATCTTCGCGCCGCTGCGATCGAACCAGTAGCGGAATTTGCCCAACGGTGCGTCGATGTGGATATCCATCTGGTTCCAGACAACGTACAGGTTGTTGTTCTTCAGCTGGTAAGCGATCGAACCGTAATGGTGATCGGGATTCAGCGTGTTTTCGTGTTGCTTTTTAACGATGAAATTGCCCCATTGGCGATTGCCTTCTGCGTCGAGTGAAATAACGGCTGCGTTGCCATAATCCAGCTCGTAGTTGTAAACCGGCGGCTGTGCTGTTCCAATGGCACTGTAGTTTTTGCGGTGCTCTTCGGCCAGGAGAATAATGCCTCCATCTGGCTTGAGCAATACGTCTTTCAGCATATAATTATCGAGCGAATAATTATCCTGCATGGCGTTCTTTTCCGAAACCACCAGGCGCAATAAATCGGCACCGAGCTGTTCGGTTTTGTTCTGCAAAACAGCTCCCGAAGCATCGGCACGCAGATACCAGATCCCGCGCCAGTTCGAAGCATTTTCACCGGCGTTGGCCAGCGTTCCGGCCATGATCAGCTTTCCGCTCGCATCCAGCTGCATTTTGTATGCGGACGGGAAATAACCCATCAGATCGATCACGGCTTTTTTCTCGGAATCCTTGCTGTAGGTGAACAGCTGATACGTGTGCTCTTTGTTGGAAATCTTGTAGTCCTTGTAAAGGAAAACGGTTCCTTCGTTCGTTACTACGATATCGTTTGACGGATAACGCTCGGCTTCGTTTTCAAAGGTGATTTCTTTCGTCCAGAGAGACGTGTACCCATCGGTTGAAAAGACCTGCAGACGCAATTCTTCGCGCTGACCTTTCGCATACGGTTTTTCCGTCATCACGACCAACTTGCTGCCGTCGGGCGAAAAGCTCACGGAATAATCGGCGCTTTTCATCTGACCGGTCGAGAACTCTTTTTCCAGCGGAATAGCCGTTTCCGGCATTTTTCCATCTGCCCCGACTTCTTTCAGCCAAAGCGAGTTCTGACTTTCAGCTTTGTTCCAGCCTTCGAGGAAAACGATGACTTTTCCCTTGTTCATTTTCGTGTAGCGGTGCATCATGGAGTTGCCCATCACGCCGCTCGTGGATTCGATGTTGTAGGTAAACAACAGTTTGAAGTCCGGCGAATATTTCTCCAGCCAGATCTTTTCACTGCTTATCGGGCCTTCCTTTTTCAGGATATAATAACCCGTTTCATCGGAACCGAGAAAAGACGTCCAGGTCGCGGCCGGCGTTACGTTGGTGAATTCTTCCGAATGGCCGACGCTGATTTCCTGGGCAAAGACTGTTGTGCCCGCCAGCAGCAGGAATGCGGTAAAAAGTGCTTTCATAGACTTATTGAGCAGCTGCCCACTTGTTGTATTCTTCGATCACAGCGAACATATGAATGAATCGGTAGCCTTCTTCCTTGTTGGCCACTTTCTGTGCCAGCTCCGGGTAATCGCTGATCAGGTCCGGCATTTTCTTCGCGAACTGCATGCCCAGCATTCCCAGCTCGATCGGAGCTTCCGGATCTTTAGCGAAAATGGTTTTCACTTCGTAGCAACGCTTGTCATAGTCCTGCCATGATTCCCCACTTTGCTGACGAAGCGTCATGTAGTTCTCAACAGTCGAATACCATTCGTAGGTACGGATTTTACCGTCCGAAACAACGAGGTTGAAGTTTGGCTTTTTCAGCAAACCGCCGCTGTAAGCAATGGATTCGTAGACTTTATCGGCGATCTTGTAGCCTTTGATCTCGTCCGGCTTGTACTTCGCAACCGGTTTTTTATCGCTCTCGTTCAGGTAAAATGCAGCCGTATTCTGGTTGCTGGAACCCATGCCACCGATGGAGCAACGGCTGTCGGCTTTCAGGAAACCGTGAACGGTATCGCCATCGAGCTTGATGATGTAGCCCGGGTACATTTTCCCAACCTGGTAAATTTTCGGATCCCAATCGCCGGTGGTAGGCGGAGTAGGTGATTCCTGTGCAAATGTGTTTCCTGCAATTAGTAGCAGCGCTGCGATAAAGGTAATCTTCATTGGTTTAATCATTTAATGGATGAAGGCAAATGTACAGGAACGGTTGAAAAAGGTTCACACGTTAACAAATGCTTAAATAATTGGATAGAAAGGCCGATTTTGCCAAATTTCCCCGCCGGACAGGCTTTAGCGTCAATCTGACCTGTCTTGCCGTCACCTGTTTTTTTGTTTTCTTTGCGCATTATTCGTCATTTGTGAAATTCGGAACAATTTACTGCTGTTTACTCCTTCTTTTCCTCACCGGAACGGCTCTTGGACAGCGTTTTCCGGGCCCCGCGAGCAAAAATGGTCAGCCTTTCGTGGTTTTCCAGCCACATCCCGACCAGCGTTACGGGTTCGACGAGCTGCGCCACGAAGCGTGGAAAGGCGAATACACCGGGTGGACGAACGCGCAGGCCGATAATTATTTCATTCCGCACAAATCGGTTGCCAAAGGCGAAAGCGATGTGGTGAATGCGGCAGTGCACAGCGCTTCTTTTTTTGCCGACAGTCTTACGTTTTTCATTGTCGAGAAGAAGCAACCCGTTCTGTTTACGGTGCGCAACACGCACCTGGTAACCTTGCAGCTGCCGCCTTCGGACGAAGCTTATACGGTTGTGGCGCGTTTCAATGAGACGGAGCTCGGTCGAATGAAAGTCGTGGTTTACGAGCCGCAGGTCGAGAAAGTGATCATCGTTCCGCTAGTCAGAATGCCTTTTCAGAGAGATTCGCTGCTGCAGGCCGTGAACAAGATCTATCGCCAGGCGAATGTGCAATTGCAGATCGATGTAAAGCCATTGTTCAAAAACAAAAAGATTGATACGCTTCAGCTGTTCGACAATCCGAGTCCGGCCTACGATCGTTATACCGAGCAAATGCACGAGCTGCGCGATCTTTATTTTTCCCTCAATCCCGATGCAGACCGTGAAGCATATTACGTATTCGTGGTCCCAGGTTTTACGAATCCGGCCATCAAAGCCTACATGGTTCGGAACAAAGCGATCGCGTTCGTTTCGGTGAAAAATACCCGTTTCAAAGATGTGGCCGCCGTTCTGGCGCGTGGAATCGGTTTGTTGAAAGACAGCTGGGTCGATGGAGGTCCGGCGAAAGGAACCACGGGCAACCTCATGGACGAAGGCCGCGGAACACATCTGCGCCATTTTCAGTGGGAAAGCCTGCGTCACAGCAGTCACAGCTATTCGTTCTACGACAACTACGAGGACGTAAAGACCAACAACGGGATCGTAGCCTACTATTTCTGGAAGGAAAATCCCGACGGAACGATCAAGCTGGATAACGGCAATTTGTTGTTATCTATTCGCCGACCGTTTAAAAAGAACTATGTATCGTATCATTTGAACATCGATCATTTCTTTTTCAAGACCATTTTCACGGTCAAAGGCCGGATGGTGAACCTGTGTCATATCCTGGCCGTTCTGCTGGTGTGTTTCGGCATCGTTTTTTATGGCCGAAAGCTTCGCAGGTGGCTGCGCGAGCGCGTTCGCTGGAAAAAGATCACAGGATTCGGCATGCGTTTCCTCCAGCTGATTTTCGCTCTCGGTCTTTCCTATGGCGGATTTGTGCTGGTCGACCAGGGCTACGGCTGGTATGAAGTGCGTTCGGGACTGTTGTCCGAGCTGGGCCGGCAATCACCCGACGGGGCCATGGAAATGATCGCCGAGAACGAAAACCGGAAATACCCGGCCGAGTCGCAGCTGTGTTCCGAATTGCTCATCCGAAGAAAAGACAACTGGTACCTCGACAAGCAGCGGAATGTGCTGTACTTCCAGATCAAGCGCGACGCCAAAGGCAACTGGACGAAAGCACGGCTGGCCAACAGCTCCGACAGTCTGATCGTTTCCACTAAATCGGTTCGTGTCAAGGCCGAAAGTCATTACATCGTGGTCGACTACCGCGAAAACGATGGAACGATCTACAAGCAACAGGTTTACAATCACCTCGGGATCGACATTACGAACAAGCTGCATCTGAACGATCCGGCGCGACGGATTCTCGTATTCGTGAATGGTTACCGTCCGACCTCGATCGGGCACACGTTCGAAGAGAACTTTAACGACATCCGCAAATACGGACTGGAATTTCCCGATTCGAAAAACCTCGTTTATTCCTTCGACCGTTACGATTACTGGCGACCGTGGCAGGCGATGGATTTGCAGTTTATCAAGCGCATCAATCCGGTTGAAACCTTCTACGCCGATGGCCACTTCTCCGTTACGACATCAAATCACCGCAGCCTGTTCAACTTCACGACCATTTCCAGTATTTACCCGAAACGCTGTCCGAATTGGAAAAAACACACCTGCTACCTGCATCGTTCGGTCAAAGCGGGCATTCTGAGCGGAGGCAAGACGAAAACGATCAAGCTGCACCACACGCGACCGAACAAAAGCGGTTTCTGGAAGCGCCGTATGAACGGTCGCATCGCCGGTCGAAATATTTACCAGATGCTGAACGAGCTGCCTAACAGCTCGGAAAACGACACGCTC
This sequence comes from Flavobacteriales bacterium UBA5871, assembly GCA_002432085.1. Lineage (GTDB taxonomy): Bacteria > Bacteroidota > Bacteroidia > Flavobacteriales_D > Crocinitomicaceae > Fluviicola. The sequence continues at coordinate 8,812 of DJFN01000036.1, read as the reverse complement.
TACATTGTGGCGCACAGCATGGGCTATGCCTACGCGCTCGGCATCATCGACGAATTACGCGGGAAAATCCGTTTCGGAGACATCTATATCCTGGCACCTGAGAATGCCGCCAGCGGAAGCGTGCATCTGAACGAGTGGGAACAAGTCTGGCAGTATGGCAGCAATTTCGACGGCAAAAAACACGATGCTCCGTGCTTACTCGACGGCGTGGCACCGCAGTTCAAAGCCGGTGGGATTTCCGAAGACAACCGGATCTACATTCCGCGTCAGTTCTATACCCGCAAAGGCTTTTTCGATTCCCACTTTATCGGTTATTACACCTGGATTTTCGACATTCCGAAAGGAAGTGCGGGGTATATTCCGCAACGGTAATTTATAATGCAGAATTCATAATGCACAATGCAAAATTGTGGCACCTAATTCTGCATTTTATTATGCGCGTTTGGAACGCATCGCTTTCGTTTGTGAAATGCCGCTATTTGCAATGTATTTCTCATATTCCGGCGTCCCGACACTGTAAAGCGCGATTTTTCCATCCGGATCGTTGTGAATTCCCCAGCCATAGCGCTTTCCGAGCGGAGAAGCACGCAAACAAGCCATGTCTTTGGCGAAAAACGTCTCGCGTGAGTCAGGCGTTGTGCCAGCGGTCTTGCATTTATTGACGTAAACGCCATACAGCACATCGTCGGAAGTGTATTTATAAGGCTCGCGGCTGATCATTTCGTATTCGAACGAAGCGACCGTGTGTTCGCCTTTTTTCATTGGTGGAATTTNNGTCGTAACCGGACAATCTTCCGCCACGCCGATAAATGTGTTCTGGTAATTCGTTGTTTTCATGTTACTCAAAAATACGGGATTCTTCTACAGTTTCGAGTTTTTGAGTTGAAAACAAAACCCAAAATACTTCACTCAACAACTTCCAACTTCCAACTTCCAACTTCCAACTTCGAACTTCCAACTCCAAAACTCTCCAACTCCCAAACTCATCCTCTCAAATGATCATTCCACAAATCCATCCCGTGTTTTTTAAAAACCGGATTGCCTTCCAGGAAAAGATTATTGAAATCGTATTGTCCGCCGAGGAACTGCTTATCGCCGATTTCCACCTTCGTTGTGCCGATCATGGTAAACCGCTGATCGCCTTCGTGCATGACGAGCTGCATATCCGCCGGACTCACATCGCCGTGACAGACGCTTTTGTACATCAGCCAGAGCTCGTAAATGCCGTCTTTGTCGAGATCGGTGAGCTCAAAAGCTGAGGGCAGAAATCCCAGCTCGACATCGACAGGACAGGCAACGATGGAATCGCCTTCGGTCCACGAGCGGAACAGCGTGTCGCCGGTCACGAAATGCTGGGCGAGAATTCTTCCCTCGCGATTTTGTTCTGTCGTAACAGAATCCTGTGTTTCATAAACGCCCGTTTCAGTGGCGAGAAACAGATGCTCACCGGCTTTGTCTTTCCAGCTGATGGCATAGACGACGGTACCGTCATACACAACGCTGCCCGGCAGGCTTTGAAGATCGGGTTTCGTAAACCGGACGCGTTTCTGGGAAAAGCCCGTGGTTGAAACGATAAGAAGAAAGCAGAGGAAAAGGAATACACGGTTCATCTTCGCTGGTTTGATCGTTTCAAACGAATGTAGGCGAATATTGATTAAAGTCGTGGTTTTTAAGAACTTTTGTAATGAAAATCAAGGTGTGAGCCGCATTTTGATTGGCGAAAAAAGCCGTTCCGGAGAGCTGATGAAATACAGTCCCGGCGACAAATCGCGTAAATCGATGTCCTGATTGCTGTCCACAGTGAGCTTTGCTGCAATCGTTCCGTCCATAGCAGAAAGAACGATCGTAGCGGATGGCACCGGCAGACTGAGACGGAACGTGCCTTTGTTCGGATTGGGAGAAAGCACGACTGTCGGCAGCTCGTGATCCGTTCCGGTAGAAAGCTCGTCGCAGAAATTGCCTTCGTAGTAAAAAGGAGACTGCATATAATGTGGTACTCCTTGGGATGCTTCGCCCAAAAGGAGTGTATAATCGGGATTGTAATCGCAGTCTGTTCCCACAACCGACGGGCATTCGATTCTGCCCGTAAAACCGTCGTCGTCGAGCAGGTAAATGCGATGGTCGGGTGCCAGGTGTATCCGCACATACAGACCTCCGCCCAGCGTAATTGACGAAGCGGGAATATCCGGTGCCTGCAGGTTGTATTGCTTTAACTGACCGCCATTTATGATATAAAGCAGCAATCCGTCGGGTGAAAAACAGGTGCCGCCGGGCGTCAGTGTAAGCGGGTTGGCGATCGTTCCTGTTGCTGCATCGAAATCGAATAACAGGTTGCGGATCATCAGGCGATCACCTTTCGGCGAAGGAACCATATAGCCCGGTGCTACGTGAAAATAAGTCGGTTCTGAGAATCCGGCGGCAGAAAGCAGTAAAATGCCAACAGAATCCTTCTGTGCGAAAAGAATCCAGTAATCCGTTCCATTCGCATGTGGCATGGCGGTAACGATCTCGTGGTTGCTGCTGACTCCTCCTGAAACAGGCATAGTAACGATCGGAACGCCTTTTTCAAGCACATCGCCGAGCCCGCCGTCAAGGCTCATATCGATTTTCGTATACCGCAATCCTTTGTTCTCTGGCGGAGGCGAGGTGAGGCTCTCCATACAATCGACCGTCAGGATGAAGTAACAATTGCTGTTGGTTTTCGTACTGTTCGCAGGGTCGGGCACGACGATCGTTCCCATGTGGGCACTGTTACAGCCCGCCGCATCATGATCGAGCAGGCCATTCGGCATAAGCTGATTGTTCCGGTTCCAGACTCCACCGATAAAGCTTTGATTGTTTGGATTTTGTCCGCCGTTGGTATAGAACAGCAGGTTGCCATCTCCGTCACAGACTCCGGAAGAAGCTTCGGGAGCGTACATGGGCGTTGACGGAAGCGCTACGGGATTGCCGGAATTGAAATCGACACAGCGATTGCTGAAATTCCAGACATTGTGAATCTTGCTTTGTGATAAAGCGTAGAAGGGCACTAATAAAAGAAGCAGGGAGCGGTACATGATCTCGTGTTTGAATGCAAATTACGAAATTCCCGGTTAGGATGACAGGCTAAAGACCGGAGACTGAACACGTAGCAGATCCTTCGGAGTCGCTCCCTGTTTCAGACCGGAACCGATTCATTATATTTGTCGCAAATTTGACGATCAATGGCCCAAAAACCGGCAATTCCCAAAGGAACACGCGATTTTCTTCCACAGGAAGTGGCGCGTCGTACGTACATCTTCGATACGGTTCGTTCGGTGTTCCGGACCTACGGTTTTGCGCCGATCGAAACGCCGTCGTTTGAGCTTTCTACAACATTGCTGGGGAAATATGGGGAAGAAGGCGATCGTTTGATCTTCCGCATTCTCAATTCGGGCGAGAAAATGAAAAAAGCGGATCTGGAGGCTCTGCAAAGTGACAATTTGCCGCGCTTTGCAAATTCCTTGTCTGAAAAAGCCCTCCGCTACGATCTCACCGTGCCGTTTGCGCGTTTCGTCGTGCAGCATCAGAATGATCTTTCTTTTCCGTTCAAGCGTTACCAGATCCAGCCGGTTTGGCGTGCGGATCGTCCGCAGCACGGTCGTTACCAGGAGTTTTTCCAGTGCGACGCCGACGTTGTAGGAAGCGATTCCCTGCTTTACGAAGTGGATTTCGTGCAGATCTTCGATGAGGTACTCACGAAGCTGCGTATTCCAGGCTTTACGATCAAAATCAACAACCGCAAAATCCTTTCCGGAATCGCGGAAGTTTCGGGTGAAGCGGAAAAGCTCGTTGATATTACCGTAGCCATTGACAAGCTCGACAAAATAGGCGAGGACGGTGTTGTGAAGGAATTGCTCGAAAAGAACATTTCCCAGGCCGCAATCGATAAAATTCGCCCGTTGTTTGCGCTGTCGGGAACGAATGAAGAACGACTGGATAGCATGCGCGACTTTTTGTCTGCATCTGAAATCGGAATGCAGGGAATCACCGAGCTGGAAACGGTGTTGAATCATACGAAGCAATTAGGCCTCGAGCGCGCCGTGCTCGAATTCGACGTAACGCTGGCCCGCGGACTGAACTATTACNNAAAGTACACGATGTGAAAATGGGCAGCATCTGCGGCGGTGGTCGCTACGACGATCTCACCGGCTTGTTCGGACTCAGCGGACTTTCCGGCGTGGGAATTTCCTTCGGTGCCGATCGTATTTACGACGTACTTACGGAGCTGGACCTGTTCCCGGAAGAAACCGATGCCAGCCTCACACTCCTGTTTGCCAACTTCGGTGAAAAGGAAGCGGCCTACTGCATGAAGCTGGCGAAAAAACTCCGTGCACAAGGCGTCGATTGCGAAGTATATCCGTCCGATGCGAAAATGAAGAAACAAATGAAATACGCCGACGACAAAGGCGTGCGTTTCGTAGCGCTCATTGGCGAAAACGAGCTGGCTTCCGGTCAGTTACAAGTCAAAAACATGCAAACAGGTGAACAACAGCAGCTTTCTGAAGCAGAATTAATTGCCTTTTTTAAATAATACTCTTTCCCCCTTTGGAGGGGGATGAAGGGGGAGGATTATCCGAGAATTTGATATTTCAATCATGAATACATTTACTATCACTAACGAGTGGGTCGCACTGGAAACCATCGACCGCATTCTTGCAGAAAACCAGCAATTGCAGCTCTCCGATGCAGCAAAAGAAGCCATTCTGCATTGCCGTCAATACCTCGATGAAGCCGTTGCCAAAAGTGACCGCCTGATCTATGGTATCAACACCGGTTTCGGAAGCTTGTGCGACACCGCGATCGTCAACGACGATCTCGAAAAACTGCAGCGCAACCTCGTTCTTTCACACGCTTGTGGAATGGGCGATCGCGTTCCGGACCACATCGTGCGTCGCATGCTGTTGCTCAAAGTCATGGGCCTATCGCACGGAAACTCGGGCGTTCAGCTGGAAACGGTGGAGCGACTCCTGTTCTTCTTCAACAACAACATTTATCCGGTGGTTTTCCAGCAGGGGAGTTTGGGCGCTTCGGGTGATCTCGCTCCGCTGGCACACCTCGTTTTGCCTTTGCTGGGCGAAGGGACCGTGATGGTCGACGGGAAAGAGATCACTTCCGCTGAGCTGAACAGCCGTTTCGATTTGCAGCCCATTGCGCTGCGCTCGAAAGAAGGACTGGCACTACTCAACGGAACGCAATTCATGAGCGCTTATGCTTCTTATGCTGTTCAGCAGGGAAAACGCCTGCTTCGTCAGTTCAACCAGGTTGCTGCGATCACGCTTGAAGCCTACGACGGACGCATCGAGCCGTTTGGTGTGGAAGTGAACGCCATTCGCAACCAGGAAGGACAGATCGCCGTAGCCGAAGCTTTCCGCAATCTGCTGGCCGGAAGTGAAATTATTGCACAGGAAAAAGCACACGTCCAGGACCCGTATTCTTTCCGCTGCATTCCGCAGGTACACGGTGCGTCGCACGATGCGATCGACTACTGTGCGAAGATCGTGGAGCGCGAAGTGAACGCCGTTACCGACAATCCGACCGTGTTCCCCGACAGCGACAGTGTTGTTTCTGCCGGAAACTTTCATGGTCAGCCACTGGCGCTTTCCATGGATTTCCTTGCCATCGCGCTGGCCGAGCTGGGAAGCATTTCCGAGCGTCGCGTTTACAAAACCATTTCCGGTACACGCGGTTTGCCGGCTTTCCTTGTTGCCAATCCGGGCTTGAATTCCGGTTTCATGATCAGCCAGTACACCTGCGCGTCCATCGTGAGCCAGAACAAGCAGCTGTGTACGCCGTCCAGCATCGATACGATCGACTCGAGCAACGGTCAGGAAGACCACGTTTCCATGGGGGCAAATGCGGCTACGAAATTGTACCGCGTCATAGACAACTGTTTTGCCATCCAGGGAATTGAATTGATGCATGCCTGCCAGGCGATCGAATTCCGTCGTCCGTTGAAGACAAGTCCGCAGTTGGAGTTGATTATCAATGCTTACCGCGAGCATGTGCCATTTGTGACCGAAGACGGCTACCTGCATCCTTTGTTAAAAAGCAGTGAAAAGTTTGTGAAGCATCACTTTTAGCTTACCTTTGCTGCCGCTAAATCACCAGGTGCTGCTACATAACACCTTTTAGTTTAAAGTATGAGTAGGCTATTTTTTGCCACTTATGCCCTGATTATTTCTTCATCTCTTTTCGGACAAACCGTTACCAACGGTAATTTCAATCTTGGCAGTTATGGCTGGGGCTGTGATCCGGAAGTCAACTACGAGAACGTCTATGGCGGCTCGNNGTTCGCATTACCGCTTGCGACTGAAAGTTTCGCGCAGAACCAATTGCGGTCCGGCCAACCAGCGCATCCGTATTACGATCAACAATGCGCTGAACGTAACGGTGAACCGCAACAATTCGCCGTTTAACCTTGCTGAAGAAACGTTCGAGTTTACCGCGACATCGTACTGGCATACGCTGAGCTTCGTCACACTGACGGAAGGAACCTGCAACCTGCTGGTCGACGATATCCGGATTCAGCTGGTTTCCGGATTGCCGGTCGAGCTCACCGATTTCCAGGCGAAATCCGAAGGAACGAGCGCTTTCCTGAACTGGACGACCGCTTCCGAGCTGCGCAACGATCATTACACGGTCGAACGCTCACAGGACGGTAAAGAATGGGAGGTGCTGACAACCGTAAAAGGTGCCGGAAACACCGTACAGGAATCCCATTACGCATTTGAAGACACAGATCCGTATCGGGGAATCTCGTATTACCGCTTGTGGCAAACCGATTTCGATGGTACGACCGAAATGCTGGGCGTGCGTTCCGTTCAGTTCGATGAACAGGAAGAGTTCACCGTGTTTCCGAATCCTGCAAAAGAACAGCTGACCGTTACTGTAGATGAGTTTACCGTCATCCGCGTGTTCGACAGCATGGGCAAGGAAATGACCGATCGTGTAACGATGGAATCTTCCGATAGCGGTATTGTCCTGACGTTGACAGAACTGGCTCCGGGCATTTACTGGCTGCAAACGCTGGAAGGAACCCGGGAGTTCATAAAGGAATAGTGTTTGTGCTCGTTTTCGGTAAATAGACAGTACATTTGACCGATTAATAGCACAACCATTATGGAAACATACGAAAGGCAGTACGAAGCTCCAAAACGCCCGGTTTTTCTCACCGTTCTCTGCATTCTGACATTTATTACGAGCGGTTTCAGCTNNCAGCTTCATCGGCTTGCTGTTCAACGGCATCAAAGGACCTTTGTCGGAAAACCAGCTCGAAGCGTCACAGGCGGAAATGGAAACGATGACCAATCAGCTGCGTTCCGATAACATGGACGGCATGGCTGATATGATGGAAAAGATCTCCGCGATGACGGCCTACAGCAACGAATCGTTTTACACAATTTATATGCTGAACATCCTGACATTTCTGCTTGGTCTGTTTGGAGCGATCCTGATGTGGCAAGGCCGTAAGATCGGTTTCCACTTATACATTATTTACAACATCGTAGCGATCTTAACGATTTATGCGGTTGTGCCGGTGAATGAAGTGCCGAGCTTTATCACGATTTTCAACGTGATCATTTCAGCTGTGTTCATTTTCATGTATTCGCGCAATCTGCACTGGATGAAATAACCGCAGCCTGCTATACGACAGATAAAGGAGCCGAAAACGGCTCCTTTTCTTTTATAAGTAAATCACCAGACGCAATCCGCCCCAGCGGTGTGTCATACCGGCGTCGTATTGTTTTGTGTGCATATTAAAAACAGCCATTGCAGAAACATTGCCGGCCGTTCCTAAAATACCGAATTCGCGTTCGAAGATGACCCGCGAGACATCCTTTCGGGCAATGATATATTCGCTTCGTTGACCGATAATAGAGCCTTGCAGCGTGCCGTCGTAGCCAACGAACCGAAATGCCGGATTGGCATAAAAAGCAATGCCCCAGCGCTTGTTGGGCGTAAAAAGCTGTAATTGAATACGTGTTCCGAGAGTTGCGTCGATCCGGCTGGTTCCGAAATTGGCGCTTTCTTCTGCAACGGCAATAAACCAGCGACCAAAATTCATATATTGCTGTTGCGCGAAAAGACCGGCGTCGAGCAACAAGCCCGTCCGGATCTGGTGGTGCCAGCCTTTCGGGTGTGGATTTCCTGTAATTCGGTGAACGCCCGTTTGCAATTCCTTGCCCAGCGCTTCTTTTCCGATAATTCCGCCCGATAAGGTCCACGAAAGCGATGAATTCCGCTGAGGATCGATCGATTCGAACAACAGGTGTAAACGTACTGTTCCGGCGAAAGGTCTGTCATTTGAAAGCAGCGAATCGAAAGCGATCGTAGACGGCGTAAACGCCAGGTGCTCGGCTGCAAATCCCATCATGGTTTGTCCGCCTTTCAAGGGCAAAAAGAGGTTGTTGAACCACGATTCGGACTTCAACGGCTGTTTATAGCAGACAGCCAATCCTTGCGAATAATAGCGGTCGGTCCACACAAAAAAATCGTTTTCAAAATTCAGCCACGCCTGTTGCCGGTAACGAAACCCCGGATGCTGCCAAAAGTCGATCGACTGGCCGTAAACTGTTCCGCAGAAGAGCATTATCAGGATCAACGAACGTTTCATAGATTCAAAGTAGGGAAGGCCGCTCAGAAGGATTTTACACAATTCCGGTTGTAAGGATTTTTTAAGACTTCAAGAGTTCAGTATATCAGGACTTCAGGATTTCAGGACATTAAGATTTTAGGAGAAACAGCTTTAACTCGCCCCTCATAACTTTAACTTCTAACTTCTAACTTCTAA
>DJFN01000185.1:2549-3189 GCA_002432085.1 Flavobacteriales bacterium UBA5871 | reverse complement strand
CGCTGGATGGCTTTCACCACTTTCTCCACCGCCTCATCCTGGCCGATCACTTTGCCTTTCAGGTCATCGCCCATGGTGGCAAGCTTGCCCATTTCGTTTTGTGCCACACGGGTTACCGGAATACCGCACATCATGGAAACCACTTCGGCTACATGCTCTTCGGTAACGGTTACGCGCTTGGCTTTGGAATCGTCTTCCCAGCGTTTTTTCGCTTCCTCGAGGCGTTCCTGCAGCTTGCGCTCGGAATCACGCAGCTCGGCTGCTTTTTCGTATTGCTGGGTCTTGATTACTTCGTTTTTCTGTTCTTTCAGCTCTTCGATCTCGTTTTCGATATCGATGATCTCTTTCGGCACATGAATATTTGTCAGGTGGACACGTGATCCAACTTCATCGAGCGCGTCGATCGCCTTATCCGGCAAGTGACGGTCGGTAATGTAACGCTCTGTCAGCTTCACACAGGCGATAATCGCTTCGTCTGTATAGGTCACCATGTGGTGCTCTTCGTAGCGTTCCTTGATGTTGTTCAGGATCTGAACCGTTTCCTCCATGGAAGTAGGCTCTACGAGTACTTTCTGGAAACGACGCTCGAGTGCTCCGTCTTTTTCGATGTACTGACGGTATTCGTCGAGTGTTGTAGCTC
>DJFN01000185.1:1210-2517 GCA_002432085.1 Flavobacteriales bacterium UBA5871 | reverse complement strand
TCTTCGAACTGACCGCGGTATTTTGTACCGGCAACCAGTGACGCGAGGTCGAGGGAAACGATACGCTTGTTGAACAGCACGCGGGAAACTTTGCGCTGTACGATACGCAGTGCGAGTCCTTCCGCGATGGCACTTTTACCAACGCCCGGCTCCCCGATCAGGATCGGGTTGTTTTTCTTACGGCGGGAAAGGATCTGGCTCACGCGCTCAATTTCGCGCTCACGGCCCACGATCGGGTCGAGCTTACCGGCCTCGGCCATTTTTGTCAGGTCGCGCCCGAAATTATCGAGCACCGGTGTTTTGGATTTCGGGTCGGCTGATTTGCGCTGCCCGGAACCGAATGTTTGATCTTCATCGTCGGCAGAACCCGGAAGCTCTGCACGCGGGATGTTGTTTTCGTCCAGCATATCGTCTAATTCGTCTTTAACGGTATTGTAATTCACTCCATAACGGCTGAGGGTACGGCACACGACCGAATCCTCGTCCTTTAGCATCGAAAGTAGCAAATGTTCGGTTCCTATCACAGGACTCTTGAACAATTTGGCTTCGAGGTAGGTTATTTTTAACAAACGTTCGGCCTGCTTTACCAAAGGAATATTGGCTCCGGGAGGCGTTCCGGACCTTGCGGTCTCGATGAGCTGTTTTTCCAGCTCGTGCTTGATTTGTCCGAGGTCGAGGTTAAATCCCGACAATATTTTAACGGCGTTTCCTTACCCTTCCCGCAGGATTCCCAGGAAAAAGTGCTCGACACCGATGAAATCGTTCCCCAAACGCAAAGCCTCCTCTCTGCTGAAGCTCAAAACGTCTTTAACACGAGGAGAAAATTTTGCTTCCATATTGCTTTTAGTTTTAAAGTGCTTGCGTCAGGCGACCTTTCAGGACGGATTTCGCATCACACAAATATATAAACGGATAAAATGTTAATAACTGATTCGAAAGAGCATTTTTTCACCATTTTTTGTTAGTAAAAACCCGATTCCGCTTCTCTGCTACAGGAGGATAATTGCTAATTTCGAACCTTGCTTTTTTGCACACAATTTTCGTGCTTAATTTAAAACAATGACAAGATGGCAGATGGAGAAAAGATAATCCAGATTAACATCGAAGATGAAATGAAATCGGCGTACATCGATTATTCGATGTCGGTTATTGTGTCACGTGCCCTCCCGGATGTGAGAGACGGATTCAAACCGGTTCACCGCCGCGTATTATATGGTATGCAGGACCTGGGGGTTTATTCCAACCGTCCGCACAAGAAATCCGCCCGTATCGTTGGAGAAGTACTCGGTAAGTATCACCCGCATGGT
>DJFN01000185.1:287-1135 GCA_002432085.1 Flavobacteriales bacterium UBA5871 | reverse complement strand
TTCCAGCCGAACTTCGACGACTCGCTCGAAGAGCCAACGGTTCTGCCATCCAAAATCCCGAACCTTCTTGTAAACGGGTCAAGCGGTATCGCCGTAGGTATGGCAACGAACATGGCTCCGCACAACCTGAACGAAGTCGTTGACGGCTGTATCGCTTACGTCGACAACAAAGACATCGAAGCGGAAGAGCTGCTTCATTATATTAAAGCACCGGATTTCCCTACCGGAGGAATCATTTACGGTTACGAAGGCGCGCGCGAAGCGTTGCTCACCGGTAGAGGCCGCGTGGTGATCCGTGCGAAAGCCGAGATCGAAGAATCCAACGGCCGCGAGCAGATCATCGTGACNNAATCCCTTACCAGGTCAACAAAGCCGAGCTTATCAAGAAAACGGCCGACCTTGTTAACGACAAGAAGATCGAAGGTATTTCCGATATCCGCGACGAATCCGACCGTAACGGTATGCGTATCGTATTTGAGCTGAAGCGTGAGGCGATTGCCAACGTAGTACTGAACAAGCTCTACAAATACACTTCGCTGCAAACGTCGTTCTCGGTGAACAACATCTGTCTCGTAGACGGTCGTCCGGAACAGCTCAACGTGAAGCAGCTGATCTCCAACTTTATCGATTTCCGCCACGATGTGATCGTTCGCCGTACGAAATTCGACCTGCGCAAGGCCGAAGAGCGTGCACACATCCTCGAAGGACTCATCATCGCTTCGGATAACATCGACGAAGTGATCAAGATCATCCGTGCATCGAAAAGCCCGGAAGAAGCCCGCGACAACCTCATCACACGCTTCGGGCTGAGCGATCTCCAGTCTCGTGCGATCGTTGAAATGCGTCTG
>DJFN01000185.1:0-257 GCA_002432085.1 Flavobacteriales bacterium UBA5871 | reverse complement strand
ATGCAGATCATCAAGGACGAGCTGATCTATGTGAAAGAGAAATACGGTGACGAGCGTCGTTCGACCATCGAATACTCGGCTTCCGAAATGCGTATGGAAGACCTGATCGCCGACGAAGAAGTGATCGTGACGATCTCTCACGCCGGCTACATCAAGCGTACCAGCCTTTCCGAATACAAAGTTCAGAACCGCGGCGGTATGGGCTCCAAAGGAACCACGACCCGCGATAAAGACTTCCTCGAGCACCTGTTCATGGC
>DJFN01000136.1:1481-18165 GCA_002432085.1 Flavobacteriales bacterium UBA5871 | reverse complement strand
GGTTTGGAAAGTCATCCCGCCGCCGAAGGTAGAATCGGGTGTCAGGAAGCGCGTTTCGCCGGAGCCGAACAAATGGTAGGACAAGCCGTTTCGCTCGATCACAACGGTTGTTTGTTTTTCGCCGTTGTAGCCCCATACATCGAAATGCAGCTGGGTCATTTTCCCTTCGCCTACGGTGGTAAAATCGAGTGTTGCGAAGCGCAAAGTCTCCAAAGCTGTTTTCTGACGTTTTTCCGGCTCGATGAGCTTTACCTGGTATGGGAACAGACCGACGGCTTTCGGCAGACCTTTGTTCCAGCGACCGGTTTCGTCTTTTTCGCGCTCGTTCAGCAAACCGGAAGTCTCGGAACCGTCGCCGGCAGCAACCAATGCATTTTCATACTGATCTGCCTTTCCGCCCAATGCCTTGAAAATTTCGTAGCTGCGCAGCTCGACATATTCGACCACGGCGCTGTTCAGCGCTTCGACCACGACCAGCTGATCGTCAGGCATCAGGAAGTTGAACGAAGCCAGCATAGCGGCTTTATCGTCGAAGCTCAGGCCGGGATTCAGCAGGTTGAGCAGTTTTTTGTGCGGCTTGGCTTCACCGTTGTTGCTCGATTTGAACGCAGCCGGTGGTAATTTCGGTAATAACAGGTTTTCAAAGCGCTCGTATTCGTTGGCATAGCGTTCCAGGTCTTTTTCCGATTGACGGGCTGCCAGAAGCATCTTATTCAGCTCCCACAGCGCCATTTTGTTGGCCGCTTCGGAAATGATCCCTTTAGGCGATTTGCCAATCTCTGAAGTGCGGATGAACAGCTGTTCCGGGTGGTTGATGATGATCGTTTCGATGGAATCGTAGTTGATCTCTTTGTTCATGAAACGAACGTCGGGACCTTTGTATTCGAAATACCGCCCGATGTTCTGATCAAGGATCGGGCTTTTCTTGACGATGTGAAACAGGTAGGCACGCTCTTCGGCCGTCAGCTCAACGGTTCCCTGTGACCAGGAAGTACAAATTACAAGGAAGGTCAGGAGGAAGAGGTAATACTGTTTCATCAAAGATTTTTTCGCTTCTCAAATATAAGCAGAGTTTGAGATTTCGGTACACTTCGCGTATCGAGTCTTCCAGTCTTCAGTCTCCGGTCTCCAGTCGTATTCGAAACACGATTGGAGACCGGAGGAAAACAAAAAGCCCTGACTCCGATAACTCGGGTCAGGGCTTTGAATAGGAATGGACGTGTTATTTTACAACTACGCGCTCGATTTTGGAACCGTTCGCTGTAGCGATGTGCAGGAAGTATACGCCTGCTTCAACTGTGTTGATAGAAAGTGTCGCAACACCAGCCTCAACAGCAGCAGCTGCTACGGTTTTTCCTTGTGCGTCAACGAGTGTCAGTGTAGCGTTGTCTTGCAAACCTTTTACCGCGATCACGTCAGCTGCAGGGTTCGGATAAACGCTCAGACCTGTCAGCTCGTTAGCCGCAACAGCCATGAAATCATTCGGTTCAACGCTGTTCAGAACAACAGTTTGTGTAGTTGGCGCACCACCACCGATGGAAACGCTCAATGAAGCGTGAATGAATACCGGCAGCTCGCTGTTTGCCAGATCGTAGTATTCGTACTGTGTACGGATGATCTGAGCAGTGTTCAGGATCGGAATACCTGTTGCTGTTGCTGTATCTACCAGTTTGTAGCGTACAACACCTGTAAGCGTTGTTGCATCGTTCAGGATCAGTGTTCCGGAACCATCAACGCTTGCGTATGCAGTACCTGCGCATGGGAAATCACCCGAACCGGACTCAGCCGTACCGGAGAAGTTATCTGTCAGGGATGCACCTACTGCGAACGGATAGTTCATCAGCAATTCATTGTCTGTATCGAGTACTGCGTTTACTGTACCGAAAGCACCACCGGCAACGAAAGAGAATCCTTCGGAGTTACGGGAACCAGCAGATGAGCTCAGGTAAGTTGTCATGAAGNNTGTTGCAGCTGCAAAGCTTGCTCCTTCCGGAGTTGAAGCAGGATCCTCGATGCTGAGTGTGCTGGTTGTTCCGTCGCCGACAACGCCGCTGTAATCCCACGACTGACCTGTTCCGGACATTGAAGCATAATCCGGAGCAGTCGGATCGCATACGTACATGTTTTGACTTTGGCCAACTGACGGCTCATTGCCCTGGTCGAATTGTGCAAAAGTGGTTCCGCTGAGTAATACGGAGGTGATAAGTAACGCTTTTTTCATATAGTTCTTTTTAGCTGACCAAACTTACAAAAAATCGGTTGGTTATTGTTCTGCGCGCTGAAGCCGATTTCGCTTTTTTGAAAGTTTGCCATTCGTTTCTGTTTCCTTAAATGCCGCAGGGGGCAAAAGGTTGGAATTTTAACCCTTTCAATTTGGCTTCAAAAACAAAAAAGCCGTCCCCGAAAAGAGAACGGCTTTTTATTCAGCTGTATGATTTTTAACGAATTACGGTCATGTGTCCTTCGAACACATATTTCTCGTCCGTATTGATGTCTTTCGTTTCAACCGTCCAGGTATAAGTTCCCGAAGGCACCACCTGACCGGCATAAGTTCCATCCCATGCACCTTTCGGATCGTTGCTTTCCCAGACGATCTCACCCCAGCGGTTGAACACTTTGAGGTTGAAGTGGGTAACGTCGATTCCGTCGATGTGGATGAACCAGGTCTGGTTGAACTCATCGCCATCCGGTGTGAAAGCATTCGGCGCGTAGATCAACACGTCGCTGATCACCTGCACGACGCGGGTAACAGAGTCGACACAACCGGCATCGTTGTAAACGTAAAGCGTTACGTCGTAGTTACCGGCAACACCTTCAGGGAATTGTGCATATACGTTTTGGGTAGAAGCTGTTGAAGGTGTTCCTTCCGTAATATCCCAGTCAAACACAACGGCGTCGGCAGAGCTGTTATTGATCAGCTGAACCTGTGGATTGAACATCGAAACCGGATTTGGCAGGATGTCGAAGTAAGCCTGCGGCTTGTCGAATACCGTGATCATGTCGGTAAACGTTGCCGTGTACACACAACCCAGATCGGACGTTACGGTTACTGTTACCGTGTACATACCCGGCAATGCATATTCATGGCTGAATCCTGCCATTCCTGCGAACGTTTCGGTAATTCCGTCGCCGTAGTCGATAACCGTTTGTACAACCGTTCCGCCGGTGCTGTTGTTCGTGAAGTTCACAGCAACCGGGAAGCAGCCTTCTACGACGTCAGGTGTCACAACCGGAATGATGTCCGCAGGATGCGAAACCGTTACGCAAGCAGTATCCGGCATCGAGCCGCACGCTTCGGTCAGAATAACACAGTATTCGGTCGTTGTCTGCGGCGTAACATCGATTGAGGCCCCGACTCCGGCAATAGTTGTACCGTCAACCCAGGTATAAGTGTAAGCCGAGCTTCCGCCTGCACCTGTTGCAGACAAGGTCGTTGTAGCTCCCGGACAAATCGTAATATCCGGTGAAATATTCGTAATGCTGAGCGCCGGTGGCTCTGTAACCGTAAATGTTTCCTGGTCCGTACAGCCGATCGCGTTCGTTACGTCAAGCGTATAGTTGCCCGGAGCCAGGTTCGGAATGGTGAACGGAGATCCTGTGATCGCCTGAGTAGCACCGCCATTCAGTGAGTACGATGTAGCGTTGGTTGTATTCACCAGCACCGAGCCGTTGTTCGCACCGTGGCACGATACGTTCGTTACAACGATGTTAGCCGTTACGACAATCTCTGTTACGGTAATCGTTGCCGAAGAGAGGCAGCCGTTCGAATCAACCGAGTAAGTATAGATTCCCGGGTTCATTGTTACCGGGTTGTAAGGCATCGCAACAGCCGCACCCGTAGGACCTGACCATGTTCCGTTCGGAGAAGCTCCCGGTCCGAGCAGCGGATAGAGATCCTGAGGCGTTCCCTGGGAACAGATCTGCAGCGTGCTGTCTTCGCCCGGATAAGCGGATTCCGAAACGATGTAGGAAACGTCGTCGGTTGTAGCACAAAGCGGGTGACCTGTAGGATAAACCGTGAGCGTCAATGTTCCTGGCGTGCTGAAGGTTCCTGTCGGATCCGGAATGTTCGGATCGGAAAGTCCGGCAGCCGGTGACCATTCGAAGGTATAACCGTTGAAGCAGTCGGCTGTCAAGGATTGAACAGCTGTAGAAGGCACACCGTTGTAACCATCCTGGTAAACGATCTCGCCGTTCGGTCCTACCACATCGAAGGAGCATTCGCCGAGGAAAGATCCCGCGCCGTCGAATTGAACGGTAAAGGTCGTTCCGTGCGGAATATTGACGGTGTAGGTCGCTTCATCACCCGGTGAAGGAATCGTATAAGTCGTTGTAACACCATTGATCGTCACGATGAGGTTGTTGCCGTTCCATCCGTCGCCCCAGCTGTCGTGGAGATTGAACGTAAACGGACAAGGTGAGCCACCTCCCGAACCGCTGATGGTTCCGTTGAGCTGAACTTCTTCGCCGTCGCAAACCGTGAAGTCCGGACCTGCATCCGGAATCGGGTTGTCATTCACGGTCAATGTTACATTGGTATCGTTCATACAACCGAAGTCGTCGATAACGGTATACGTGTAGGTGAATACGCCCGGAGCAGTCGGGTTGATGAAAATCTGGTCGCCATCAGGTGAAAGCGAAGTCGCATGCGGTGCAGGGAATGTCCAGTAGGAAGAATCCGCTCCTGGGCCGATCTGCGGCTCGAATGTCTGGATTGGCGGGTACAAAGAAGGATCGAGGTTGATTCCGAAGGTGAACAATGTTCCGTCATCCGCAGCCCAGTTGTCAATCACTGTCAGTGTCCACACACCGTTTACAGGACAGCCAACGAGGTTAGTCAATGGCTCGATCGGTTCGTAGTCGCCCGCAGGCAGGGTCATTCCCCAACCGTTGTTATCGACCCATTCCACCCATGTTTCGGTAGCTGTCGGTGTAAAGCAATACGTATAAGGAACACCTTGTGTAGCCGGATCGGAGCAATCCACGTTGTCTTCCTGAACCGGCTCACCGATCTGGGTTCCACCTCCGCCCTGCTGGTGCAGGATTTCAGTTTGTCCGTTCGGACATTCGATCATGATCACAATATCTCCCATGAACGAGTGCTCGAGGTCAAGACAAATACTTTCAATGTCGCTGATGTTGTCGATCATCGTACCGGCTGCGAAACCGGTTTGCAGGAGCTCGATATCCTGGGAAACGCCAAGCAGGGTATCCGGAAGACAGCCGTTGTCGATCGTTTCGGAGCCCGGGAAACCGTCCCAAAGCACTTCGTAGGATTCAGGATCGGCCGTAAAGGAGACCATTTCACCTAAACAGAGTGTCGTATCCGAAGGGAATCCCGTGAAATCGGGTATCGTAGCTACAAGTACTTCCAGGTCGATGAGGTTCGAGTTGGAACAGACGTTATCGTCGTTGTCGTCGGTAACGAAGAGCTGAACGCGGTATTGTCCCGGCTCGGTGAACACGTGCGATACGTTCTGACCGTTTCCGGTGGTACCGTCCATGAAATCCCATGTAAAGTCCTCGAGTGTAAAGCCCGGCTCGGCATAAGAGCCGTCATCTGCGAAAAATACTTCGTCACCAACACACACGCGGATGCTATCGGGTGTAATTCCGCCAACGATCCTTCCGGCAGCTGTTGGAGTTGCACAAGGTGTTGAGCAGGTAACGCTGGCAGAGAACTGACCTGTTCCAACGGTATTGGACTGAAATTGCAGTGTAATACAACCTGTCGGGTTCAGCGCCGTTGCCTGGATGATCACCCCCTGCAGCTGGTTCCCGGTATACTCGCCAAGTGTGTTAGCCGCCGTAGACGTTCCGTCGAACACACGCATGTAATCCACATTGGTCTGTGTCGGGTTCGGGTTATCATCCTGCGTACTCAGGTTAATGAAGTTGAACACGACGGTAATCACCTCGCCCGGTGTATCCGGACAAAGTGTAATGGTGACGTTTTCGTTGTTGCTGTAACCGGTTCCCCCCTGACCTCCTGAGTCAATGATGAACCCGTTACAGGTACTGAAGGTCTGGCCATTGCTGGCTGCCGAAAATGAAATATTTGTCTGTGCATAAGTTACCCCTGCGGCAAACAAAAAGATAACTGCTGATAGAATGTTTTTCATACTTATTTGGTATTGCCCGGGCTTTGCTTAAACAATTGCGACAGTTCCGGGATGCTGTAAAATACCAGCACGGTTTTCTTATCCAATGCGATGTAAACGCGCTCCGTTTTCTGTAAACGGATACCGAAGTCGTAGAAATTGAAGACACCCTGAACGATCAGGTCTTTGCTCAGTGCCGTTCCTTCGCCGTTTTTGAAATTTTCAGCGGATTGCACTTTCGCTTTCTCCTCCTTAGTCAGCTCTGAAGTGGATTTTACCTCGTAGCTGTTGTCCAGCTCAAAAATGAAATAGTTATAGCTGTTCCTGTTGTGACGGAAAGCCTCTTCAGCTTTTGCGCCTTTATTTTTTACTACACGCTGATCGATCTTTTCCTGTGAGAAGGCCGTTACCCCCAATAGGAAGAAGGCTGCGGTAGTTAGAATGTTTTTGATCTTTGACATATTAAAATGACTGAATTCACAATGTGAACGCAAAAATACGTTGATGGTTGTGTGAAATCGCCATTAATAAACCGATTTATTTGCACACCCATGGCTTCATAACACTCCGTACGAAACACAACCTCTTTAAAATCAAAAACACGCAGCTGTAAACCGCGTGTTTTGTGAATATTAGTTAATTCTTGGAATGCTAGCGCAGTAGGCTCACATGACCGATGGCAATCTGATTGGCGTCGTTCTCGGCCCGCTTGAATTCGATCTTCCAGGTGTAGACGCCTTCCTTCACAGGTTTTCCCATGTATGTGCCATCCCAGCCGGCTGCCGAGTTGTTCGATTCAAAGATGATCTCGCCCCAGCGGTCGAAGATCAGCATGTTGAAGTTATACGGGTCGAAACCACTGCTGAATACCGGTACAAAGCCCTGGTTGAATTCGTCGTTATCCGGTGTAAACGCGTTCGGAACGTAGAAAATCAAGTCTTCGTTGATCACAACAGTCGCATACGCCGTATCGGTACAACCGAAAGACGAATAAGCGATCAGCTGAATGCTGTACGAGCCTGCTTCGTCGTTCGGGAACGTATGGTTCAGAGCCGTTGCCGTCGATTCGGTCCCATCGCCGAAATCCCAATGGTAGGAAGTNNGTGGCGTTGGTTGAATTGTTGACCATCTGTGAGCTCGGATCGGTCAGCGTCAGGATGTTCGGTACCGGCGTGAACGAAGCCACGGGATCCGGACTCACACACACCATGTTGACCTGCGTACTCGTTCCTATACAGCCTCCGGCCTGCTCTACGGTCAGCGTCACGTCGTAGCAGCCAACTGCGTAATACGTATGTGTCACGGAGCCGCAGCCTGTTGCCGTGGTTCCGTCACCAAAAGCCCACGTACAGTTAATGCCGCCGCCGCTTTCATTGGTGAAGGTCACTTCGAGCGGCGAGCAGCCTTGAGTTACATCAGCCGAAAATACCGGTTCCGGTTGCGGCACAACGGTTACGGTTACCTGGTCTGTCGCCGTACAACCAGCCGCTGTTTCTCCTGTGACGGTATAAGTTTGCGTTCCAGCCGGAGTGAAAGCCACGCCATTCGTTACGCCGTTATCCCAATCGTAGGTCGAAGCGCCGGTTGCTGTCAGCGTCACTTGTCCGCCTTCGCAAACATTCTGGTCCACACCGGCATTGACAACCGGAAGCGCGTGAATTGTCAGCTGGAAAGTGCTCACCGGTGGGCAAATTGCTCCAGGCCCC
Source organism: Flavobacteriales bacterium UBA5871 (assembly GCA_002432085.1). Lineage (GTDB taxonomy): Bacteria > Bacteroidota > Bacteroidia > Flavobacteriales_D > Crocinitomicaceae > Fluviicola. The sequence goes on along the minus strand of DJFN01000136.1, from coordinate 10,358 downwards.
GTATAAGTAATCGTATACGTTCCCGGTGTCGAAGCCGAAAGATCGATGGTTCCTGTTGCCGCATTGAGCGACAAACCGGCCGTGCTTGTATAGGTTCCGCCCTGCAGACCAACGACAGCCGGAGTCGGATCCGGTTCGTTGATGCAGTAATCGGTATCCGGATAAGTCATCGTCGCAGTCCCCGAGCCGTCCATGGTTCCGGAAATGGTTACCGTACAACCGTTCGGATCGGCCACGTCGAAGGAATAGTTATCGCCTACGTTGACGTTTTCCAGTACGATGCTTCCGCCATTGGTACAAGTTGTATTCGCAAAGCTCGCCGTTACCGGTGTTAATGTTCCCGGAACAACGGCAAACGAAGAGCCGTCGATAGCCGGCAAGCCGCCGCTGAAAGTAGCCGTTACGGTTCCTGCCGAGCAGTCTTCATCGAAGTCGAATTCCACTTCCGGCAGGTATTGCACTGCGAATGGATCGCCAAGGGAATAACACGGCATCGGTGAGTTGGTATAGCTATAGTAACCGTCCGAAACGCTGTAGGCTGTAATCGGTACGAAGTATACAATATTATCGGTGAAGACACCCGGATAGTTGTCGATCCAGTACTGATCATTTATTTCCGGCAGGTTATCCCAGTAAACGATGCTGATCAATCCACCCGATTGTGAAACAAGACACGGATCGTCGATCAGATCTTCGGTCGTACTCGGCGTTACAGCGATTGTCGGCGGGCAGGAATACACCAGCCATCCGATTCCCGGATCGTAAGTTGGTCCCGGCGGGTCGAAAGCTTCTTCCGGCGGAACCATATCGCCGTTTGGCGTTACGGTATATTGATCACCGAAACACAATACAACCGGATCGTCGGTTATACTTTCCGTAAAGGTTCCTATTTCCGCCTGGCAACCACAATCCGGTGCTTCGTAAGGATCAAGCGAAACCGTACAAGCCGGATCAGCCGAGAAATAAACTGTAATGGTCGTCGTAGCACCATCCGCAGGGATTCCTGAAATGAGGAAATTGTACAGATCGCCATCCGTAAACGGTGGATTAAAAGTCTGTGTGTAGGTCGTTGTTCCGTTGTCCACTTCTACGATCAGCGTTCCTGAGCCCGGATTGTCAACAAAACTGAACTCACCGGTAACGGTGTATGTGTAATCCGCTTCACAGGCGCCTATTTCCGCCGAGATCCAGTCAAAATAACAGGAGGATACGCAATTCGGAGCGACATAATCGATTTCCTGCATACAGCCGTTATCAGCCGTAAAATAGACCGTGATAGTTGTTGCGGCGCCATCGCCCGGAATGTTCGGAATGTTGAAGTTGTAGGTCTGACCGTTTGTAAACGGCGGATTGAAGGTCTGCGTGTAAGTCGTTGTTCCGTTATCGACTTCAACGATTACGCTGCCGCTGCCTGGATTGTCATTATAAGTAAAACTGCCTGAAGCGGTGTAATTGCCTGATGCATCACAGGCTCCAAGGTTTACGGTAAAATTGGTGATCACACAAGGCGATACGATCGAACAGTCCGTTGCCCCTGTTCCCCCGATCTGGTCGGCGAAGATATTGGTTGGATCGTTAGCATAATTGGTAATGAGCAGCATATACACCTCGCCCGCTACTGCGTTCGGAATGTTCAGCTCTTCCACCGACCATTCTTCATAGCTGCAATCCACGATGTTGCCGCAAGGATAGTCCCCGAAGATGGTGCAAAAGGGATCGCTCGGGTCGCCCGTAAGATTTGAGCAGGCCTCGCCAAGATTGTTGAACGGTCCCCAGCAAATAAAGTCGATATCAATATCTTCCGAGTTACTCAGTTCCACGTCGATGTCGCCGTTATCGGATATTTCGAAAAAGTACCAGGCCGGATTGGGGGTCGATCCAAGGCAGCCGTAATCGGGCCCTGATTCCGCTGTCGTATTGGTCGATGCGGGGAATGATGCGCCATTATCTGTACAGAACGGATCGGCATTGGCGCAGTTCGACCCTTGGGAGAATCCGTAGGTGGTGCAGAAAAGCGCAAGTAGCAGGAATATGGAGTTGTAGCGGGTTTTCATGATTCGACGGTTAGTGGTTTTGTTCCCGTTGCAGCAACGCTTCTCTACGGGCTACATAAGCTGCGCGGTTTCTGGCCATCTGGTCGAACCAGCCATTGGCTTCGGCACTTTCTGCTTTTGACTGGTCGGAACGGATGTAAGCTACCTTATGATCGATAGCAGCAATCACGGCATCGCAATGCGCAATCGTTTCACCTGCAAGAGAGTCGGTTTCTTGTGTGATAATGGTTCCGGGAGCCTGCTGGATCTTCTGGAGTCTGACAGGCTGCGATGTAGCTGCCTGCTTCGTTGCAGGCTGAGCCGTAAGTGTTCTCACGGGTTGTTCCTGTGCGTACACAGAGCAAGCCAGGAGAGGGAGGGCAAGTAGTAAGTTCTTCATGTCGCGTCGTTGACTACCGTATATAACGGCAAAGGTTTTCACGGGTTGCTTTTTTGACATTTCGGAGAAAAAACGTCTAAAAAGCCCTTTGAAATTAAGTCTACGAGAGATTTACAACAAGATTTGTTCAGTATTTAACACAATAGTTCGGAACTGTTAGAGCCAATTTTGCGGCGCCGAAAGCAATGAGAGCGTTTCGGCTTCGCTTGTCCCTTCGGCCGGTTGGTAATTGTATTCCCAATGTGCGACGGCAGGAAGGCTCATCAGGATCGATTCCGTACGTCCGCCGCTCAGCAGTCCGAATTTCGTTCCGCGGTCGTTTACGAGGTTGAATTCGACGTAGCGGCCACGACGCAGATCGCGCCATTCCAGCTCGGCTTGTGAAACCGGTTTGTGACGACCTTTTTCGGCCTGCTCGGCATAAATATCCGGGAAGCTTTGACCGAGTAACTGGCAGAAGCGGAACAGTTCTTCTTTGGAAAGCGTCGGGTGATTGTTCAGATGATCGAAAAACACGCCTCCGATTCCACGCGTTTCCTTGCGGTGCGGAATGTAGAAATAGTCATCTGCCCAGGACTTGAATTTCGGGTAGAAATCGGCGTCGAACTGATCGCAGATGTTTTTGAGTCGTTCATGGAACAACACCGCTTGTTCCGGAATGATGTAATGCGGCGTCAGATCGATACCGCCACCAAACCAGTAAACACCCGAATCGAGCTCGAAATAGCGCACATTCATGTGAATGATCGGCACGTGCGGATTGTGCGGATGTAAAACGATGGAAACGCCGGTTGCAAAGAACGTATTTCCGTCGAGCTGCAGCTGATTGCGCATCACATCGCTCACCGGGCCGTGTACAGCCGAATATGCCACGCCACCTTTTTCCAAAAGATCACCGTTGCGAATGGTACGTGTGAAACCGCCACCACCTTCTTCCCTGTTCCAGGGATCTTCGGAAAAACGGGCTTTGCCGTCGACACGCTCCAGCCCTTCGCAAATGAAGAGCTGCAATTCGCGCATAGACGCTGCGATCTGTTCTTTATTCATGCATCAGGGCTACTCGAACCAGCTCGAAATCGGTGTTTTTGAGAATGAAGCACTGATCGTTCTCAAAACCGTTTCCTTCGCTGACCTGTTTCATATCGAAAGCGTTCATCACACCTTGCTCCGGATTTTTGTCCATCAGCAATGAGCGGGTGAAGTAATACATCACGTCGAAGCCGTGTGCTCCGTAGCGCGACATATCCGAATGGTATTTCGCACGATAACGGCGAAGCAGGGTTTTCGTTTCCGGCAACGTGTAATTCAGGTCGCTGGAGGAAGCCCAGTGAACGTTGTATTTATTGCGCAGAACGCCTTTGATGTCGTCGAAGCTCGACCAGTCTTTCGTTCCGAAAACGGAAATCGTACCATTGCCGGCTTTCGAACCGAACTTGTGCAGCGTATTCATGAAGTTCACAGCTGCGGAACGATCGCGCGTCGGCACTACGAACACCGTTCCTGCATTTTTGCGGATATACGCTGCCAGGTCGGCCGTTTTGATCTCGATCAGCTTGATGTTGCCTTTTGTTTTGGAAAGCTCCATGAAACGCGCGCGGAAAGCGTCGTACAATTCTTTGTCCTTTGCGATGCCGGTGTTCACCAGCACGATCTGGTCTTTGCTGTGGTGCTCGATCACATAGCGGGCCATGATCTGCTCCTGCGTAATATCGGATGGAACCGCCGCGTAGACATACGGATTGTTTTTCAGCATTGCGCTGTTGCACGCCGAAGGACAGACCATTCGGATCTGGTTGGTTTTACACCATGTTCCCACGATCTCCGCTCCTTGCGGCAGCAATGGTCCGATGATGAGGTCCATGGATTTCATTTCCGGCTTTTTCAGCGTGTTGACTACATCCATGCTGTCGTTGGCAACGTCGTAAACATGGACCACGGCTTTCAGGCCAAGCTCTTCGAGTGAATCGACCGCGAGCTCAATACCCATATAGAATTCCGTCGCGATGTTTTTCAGCGCTTCCGACGAACCCGTTCCGCCATCGAGGTAGAACGGCAGCATCACAGCGATGTGGTACTCGTCCTTGTTTTTGAACAAGAGCTCCTGGTCAACCGGCGGATCTTTTTTGATCGGCTCGACCGAACGCACTTCGATCAGCTTCACCTGTTCTTTTTTCATCGGGATTCGGATCACATCGCCCGGCTTGATTTTATTCGATTTCAGCTTGTTGAATTCCTGCAGCTCGATAACCGGCACCATGAAGCGTTTGGAAATGGAATACAGGGTTTCGTCATTGCGAACGGTATGGCTGATGACCGTATCGGTGAATGTCACCACCGGTTTTGGCTGCTCGACTGTTTCTTCGACCTTTTCCGGTTTTTGTACCGGAGCCGTGTATTTCACCGGGATTCGTACAATTTGTCCGATTTTCAAACCGTTTTTGATGTCCGGGTTCAAAGCATTCAGCTCATCGACCGTGCAGCCGCCTTTTTTAGCCAGGCTGTAAGGAGTGTCGCCTTTCACAACGGTGTGTTCTTTCACCATCATGCCGTCGCGTGTGCCGGCTTCGGCATTGCCAACCGGAATCATGACCTTCTGGCCTTCCTTCACGCCTTTTTCAATGCCGGGATTGGCCGCGATGATGTCGTTCACCGCAACGTGATAAGTGGCGTGCAGGCCCCAGAGCGTGTTTCCGTCTTCGGCGTAATGCACGATGTATTTTTTGCCTTTTTTGTATTCGTAGACTACGTCTTCGGTCTGCGCATAGGCGAAAGTCCCGAACAATACGGCCACGATCAAAAGTAGTTGCTTCATATCCACAAGGTTTTTATACCATTTAGCAATTCGTATGCCAGCGCTTATTCCCACTCGATGGTTGCAGGCGGTTTGGAGCTGATATCGTAGGTAACGCGGTTGATTCCTTTTACCTGGTTGATGATCTTATTGGAAATAAGGGCAAGGAATTCGTAAGGAAGGTGGCACCAGTCGGCGGTCATACCATCGGTGGAGCTCACGGCCCGCAGTGCAACGGCGTTTTCATAGGTACGCTCATCGCCCATCACTCCTACCGATTGAACCGGCAGGAAGATCGCTCCGGCCTGCCATACGTTGTCGTACAAGCCGTGTTCTTTGAGTCCGTTGATGAAAATCGCGTCGACTTCCTGCAAAATTCGGACTTTTTCCGCGTTTACTTCGCCGAGGATGCGGATACCGAGTCCGGGTCCCGGGAACGGATGACGTCCAAGGATCGCTTCCGGAAGGTTGAGTGTACGGCCAACGCGGCGCACTTCGTCTTTGAAGAGCAAACGCAGCGGCTCTACCACTTTCAGTTTCATATAATCCGGCAAACCACCTACGTTGTGGTGCGATTTGATCGTTTGCGAAGGTCCGCCATTTACCGAAACGGATTCGATGACATCCGGGTAAATCGTTCCTTGTCCGAGCCATTTTGCGTCGGTAACCAGCTTCGATTCGGCATCGAATACGTCGATGAAGACTTTTCCGATGGCTTTTCGCTTCAGCTCCGGATCGGTCAATCCTTTCAATGCGTCGTAGAATTGCCCGGAAGCATCCACACCTTTAACATTCAGCCCGAGATCCTTGTAGGATTCGAGTACGGAAGCGAATTCGTTTTTGCGAAGCAGACCGTTGTCTACGAAGATGCAGTGCAGTCGGTCGCCGATCGCGCGGTGCAGCAACATAGCCGCTACGGAAGAATCCACTCCACCGGAAAGACCGAGAATGACTTTATCGTTTCCAAGCTTCTCGCGCAGCTCCTGAACGGTTACGTCGACAAACGAATCCGGTGTCCAGGTCTGGTGGCAGCCGCAGATCTCTACAATGAAGTTACGCAGCAGGATGCCGCCTTCGAGCGAGTGGTAAACTTCCGGGTGGAACTGGATACCGAAGGTTGTTTCGCCTTCGATCATGTAACCGGCGTATTCCACATCGGATGTGCTCGCAATGACTTTATAATGAGCGGGAATTTTTTTGATCGTATCGCCGTGGCTCATCCACACCTGTGAATTTACCGACATGCCTTTGGTGAGCGGGTTGTTCTGATCGACGGCTGCGAGGTTCGCCCGACCGTATTCGCGAATAGAAGAAGGCATTACTTCACCACCGAAATGGTGTGCGAGGTATTGTGCGCCGAAACAAACGCCCAGAAGCGGGAAATGTCCTCTGATTGCTGAAAGGTCCGGTTTCGGAGCTTCAGGATCACGGGTTGAAAACGGGCTTCCGGAGAGAATCACTCCTTTGATGTGCGGGCCGAGCTCCGGCACCTTGTTCCACGGGTGGATTTCACAATAGACGTTCAGTTCGCGCACCCTTCTGGCAATCAATTGCGTGTACTGGGAGCCGAAATCGAGAATTAAGATCATTTCCTGCATGGCCACAAAGATAAGGAGGAATGGGGAATGTTAATGCACAATTCAGAATGCGTAATGCACAATTAGTGGAAAATTGAAAATGTAAAATGGAAAAGTGGGGGAATTATGAAGTATGAAGTATCAATTATGAAGGCTTTGTTCGTTACTTCGACTCGTTGATCGGGAACACCTTTTCCCATTTTTCATTTTCACTTTTCAATTGCATCGTCAGTTTAATCCAATTGATAATTAAACATTTACAAAAATTTACATCAACCAACCAGCTTTTCAGTCGTCTTTCCGATGGCTTTTGACACTAAAAACAGCCAAATTGTCAGCCGGATGTTTTTGGAACAATTTCTGACGGCGACAGCACACACATAACCTTGAAGCCGGGGATTTTGCTTACTTTTGGCTTCCGCATTTTTGAAACACCATGTTAGGAGGAATTTTAAAGAAAATATTGGGCGATAAATCGGTTACCGATCGCAAGAAATACCAACCTGTGATCGACCAGGTCGCTGCTATCTACGCCGGATTGCAATCCGTGAGCGATGACGAGCTCCGCGAGCGCACGGCGCGTTTCCGCAAAGAAATCAAGGAAGCTACGGCTGCTTTGGAAGCCCGATCGGAAGAGCTCAAGCAGAAGGCCAACGATCCCGACATGCACGTGCTCGATAAAGAAGCCATCTACGAAGAAATCGACGGCATCGAAAAAGAGATCAACAAGGTGATCGAGGAAACGCTCGAGAAAATCCTCCCCGAAGCTTTCGCCGTTGTCAAAGAAACCGCACGCCGCTGGGCCGAAAACGGCAAATTGGTCGTAACAGCTTCGCAGATGGACAAAGATCTTTCCGTTAAGAAAGACGGCATCATCATCGAAGGCGACAAAGCAACATGGCTCAACCACTGGACAGCAGCCGGAGCCGAAGTGGAATGGAAAATGGTCCACTATGACGTACAGATTATGGGTGGCGCCGTACTCCACCGCGGAAACATCGCCGAGATGCAGACCGGTGAAGGTAAAACACTCGTGGCGACTTTGCCTGTTTACCTGAACGCACTCGCCGGAAAAGGCGTGCACGTGGTAACCGTGAACGACTACCTCGCAAAACGTGACTCCGAGTGGATGGGGCCGCTTTACCAGTTCCACGGTCTTAGCGTAGACTGCATCGACAAGCACCAGCCGAACTCACCTTCCCGCCGCGAAGCATACGAAGCAGATATTACCTTCGGTACGAACAACGAATTCGGTTTCGACTACCTGCGCGACAACATGGCCGGCAGTGTCGAAGACCTCGTTCAGCGCAAGCACCATTTCGCAATTGTCGATGAGGTCGATTCCGTTCTCATTGACGACGCACGTACACCGCTCATCATTTCCGGCCCGACACCGAAAGGCGATCAGCACGAATTCTATGAGCTGAAGCCGCTCGTTGAGATCGTTGTGGAAGCACAGAAAAAATACTTCAACCAGGCACTGGAAGAAGCGCGCAACCTCCTGAAAGTGATCAACGCGCCTTCCGACGACAAATCCGACACAAAAACGGCACTCGAAGAAGGTGGAATTGCCTTGCTCCGTGCTCACCGTGCCCTGCCGAAGAACAAAAACCTCATCAAATATCTCTCAGAGCCGGGTATCAAGGCCCACCTCCAGAAAACGGAGAACCAGTACATGGCCGACCAGGGGAAACACATGAAAAAAATCGATGCGGAGCTCTTCTTCGTGATCGATGAGAAAAACAATACCGTTGAATTGACGGAAAAAGGGATCGACCTGATCTCCGGAAAAGGAGACCGTCAGTTCTTTGTATTGCCGGATATCAGTACCGAGATCACCAACCTCGAGCGTCAGAAGCTCGACAAGGAAGAATTCCTGGCCCGCAAGGACGCTTTGATCCGCGATTACAGCATCAAATCCGAGCGTATTCACTCTGTGAGCCAACTTTTGAAAGCCTATACCCTCTTTGAGATCGAGAACGAATACGTGATCATGGACGGGAAGATCAAGATCGTTGACGAATCGACCGGTCGTATCATGGAAGGCCGCCGTTATTCCGACGGCCTGCACCAGGC
>DJFN01000136.1:1073-1466 GCA_002432085.1 Flavobacteriales bacterium UBA5871 | reverse complement strand
TACTTCCGTATGTACCACAAGCTGTGTGGTATGACCGGTACGGCGGAAACGGAAGCGAAAGAATTCTGGGATATCTATAAGCTGGATGTGGTGGTGATTCCGACCAATCGTCCGATCTCACGTACCGACCAGCACGATCTCGTTTACAAAACTGCCAGAGAGAAATACAACGCCGTAATCGAAGAGACCGAAAAACTGGTGGCGCAAGGTCGTCCGGTACTCGTCGGAACGACAACGGTGGAAATTTCCGAATATCTGAGCCATTTGCTCAATCAGCGCGGCATTCGTCACCAGGTACTCAACGCCAAGCATCACCAGCGCGAGGCGGAAATTGTTGCCGAAGCCGGTAAAGCCGGGGCGGTAACTATCGCAACGAACATGGCCGGTCGTGGT
>DJFN01000136.1:0-1061 GCA_002432085.1 Flavobacteriales bacterium UBA5871 | reverse complement strand
GCGCGGTCGTTCCGGTCGTCAGGGAGATCCGGGCTCTTCCCAGTTCTTCGTTTCGCTGGAAGACGATCTGATGCGTAAATTCGGTTCCGAGCGTATCGCCAATATCATGGACCGTTTGGGTCTGAAAGAAGGCGAAGTGATCCAACACTCCATGGTATCCAGGTCCATCGAACGCGCCCAGAAAAAAGTGGAAGAGAACAACNNTCGAATACGATGACGTGATGAACGCCCAGCGTAAAGCGATCTACAAAAAACGCCACAACGCACTCTTCGGAGATCGTCTCGACCTCGACGTTTCGAATATGTTCTACGATGTAATCGAATCTCTTGTAGCGAATGGCAAAAACAGCAGCTACGAAGAATTCGACATCGAAATGATGCGTCTTTTCGGTATGCAGTCCCCTGTTGACGAAGCACACTTCAACAAAGCGGACATCAATACGCTGGTCGAAGATGTATACTATGGCGTTCAGGAACATTACAACCGCAAGAAGGGTCTGATCGCACAACGCGCTTATCCGCAGATCAAGCACGTATACGAGACCATGTCGAACTACAAAAACATCGTCTTCCCGATCACCGACGGAAGAAAAATGACGCAGTTCGTCGTGAACCTCGAAGAAGCATACAATACCGAAGGCCGCGCCATTGGTAAAGCATTGGAGCGCAACATCGTGCTCGGCATGATCGACAACGAGTGGAAANNCGAGCAGAAAGATCCGTTGCTGATCTACAAGCTCGAGTCGTTCGAATTGTTCAAAGGCATGCTCGCCCGTCTGAATGCGGAAACCGTTGAGTTCCTCGTTCGTGCGGACCTTCCGCAAGAGCAGGTTCAGGAAGTGCAAAGCACCAACCGCGAGGTAACACAGGCTAACAATTACGAAAAAGCGTCTACGAACTCGGGAGGTGCATCTACAAGCACACAACCGCAGCGTTTCCAGGGAAGCGAAGGTTACGAAGAAGCGATCCGCAACTCAGCACCGCAACGCGAGAAACAGCAGCCGGCCGTAGCCGAAGCGAAAATCGGACGCAACGACCCTTGTCCTTGCGGCAGCGGTAAA
>DJFN01000253.1 GCA_002432085.1 Flavobacteriales bacterium UBA5871 | reverse complement strand
GTCGAGGAGCTCGTTGTTAGACAGGGCGTCATACAGGATCACGCGGGCCTGCTGGATGGCTTTCAGTCCTTTCACGGTGATCAGTTCAGGGTCTCCGGGTCCAGCCCCTACCAGCGTCACTTTCGGTTGTTGTGTTTGCATGATCGTTCAATTTTTATGGTTGGGTATATCAGGCGTTGGCGCNNTGCTTCTCCGTGCGGTATTGCTGCGCTTTGTCGAAGAAGGATTTTGCCTGTTGGTAATATTGTTTCGCGAAGCTCTCGGTAGGCTCGTGCTGGTTGATCTGCAGCACCAGGCTCTTGAAGCTTTCAGCGGGTATTTTGAATTTGCCGGTTTCTACAAAATGTTTGTCGAAATCGTTCATGATGCCGTGCTGCGTGTTGCAGTTCACGTTCTCGTCCAGCAGGATGCTTTTCGCCGTCTGGATGAGGCAGGCGTAAGAATGATAGATACCGTCGGCCCATGCGTTGTTCGCAAAGCTCTGCGCGGCCCATTCCAGCTTTTCTTCTGCTTCAAACAGCAGGGTGGCGATCAGGTCGATCATCACGCCGGCGCATTCGCCCACGCCGATCGCGGTGCTGAACCCTTCGGCCTGGCCCCAGTCGATGAAGTCGCCGTCTTTCAGGCTGGTGAGATCCGCCAGCGGCTTCAGCAGCTCGTAGAAATATTTTTCGCCGTTGCGGTCGTAGTAGTCGTTGAACAATTCCTTGTCCTTCGCATTGGCCTCGTAATCGTGCAGCAGGGTACGCAGCACGTCGGGCCCGCGGCGGCTGGGCACTTTCAGTACTTTATCGGAGATCCTTCCGGCTCCGTCGGTCAGCACGCCGCCGCCAAGCAGCACCTGCAGCGCGGGCAGCACTTTACCGCCGCTCTTCAGGGAAGAACCATGGAAGCCGATGTGGGCAAGACCATGCTGGCCGCAGGAGTTCATACAGCCGCTGATCTTGATCTTGATTTCTTTGTTGTAGATCAGTTCCGGATATTCCTCGCGGATCACGTTCTCGAGCACGCGCGCCACTTCCGTACTGTTGGAAATCCCGAGGTTGCAGGTATCCGTTCCCGGACAAGCCGTTACATCTGCCAGGCTATCGTAGCCGCTGTCGGCCAAACCGATCGTTTTCAGTCCGAGGTACAATGCTTCGAGGTTTTCCGGACGAATGAACTTCAGCAGAATGCTTTGATCGATCGTAAAACGGATATCGTTCGCGGCGTATTTTTCCACCAATTCGGCCAAAGAACGCGCCTGAGCGGTTGTAAAGTTGCCCAGCACGACTTTCACAAAAGCGGCTACAAATCCGGATTGTTTCTGCCGAATGACGTTCGTCTTTACCCATTCGGTAAAAGCTGTATCCGCCGATTGATTAATGATCTCTTCCAGCGAAATGGTCGATGCAGCTGTTTCGGATTCCGGCTGTTGTTCGAACAACTGAAAATCGGCTTCGTCGTATTGAACGGCTTTACGCTCTTCTTCCACGAATTGCAGGAAAGCTTCCAGTCCGATCTTCGAAATGAGGTACTTCATGCGCGCTTTGTTGCGACTGTTGCGTTCGCCGTGGCGGTCGAACACGCGAATAGATGCTTCCACGAACGGGATCACCGCTTCTGCCGGCAGGAACTCGTAAGCAACCTGCGCCAGAAAAGGCTGTGCGCCCAAACCACCTCCGACGAGGATTTTGAAGCCTTTCACCCCGTCTTTGATCTTCGGAATGAAACCGAAATCGTGGATGAACGCATACGCGTCGTCGGATTCGCCCGAGCTGAATGATATCTTGATCTTGCGTCCCAGCTCCTGCCCGAACGGCTTGCGGAGAAAATAACGGTACAGCAGATCCGCATATGGCGCTACGTCGAACACTTCGTCTGGATCGATTCCCGCCGTTGCACCCGCCGTAATATTGCGAACGGTGTTTCCGCAGGCTTCGCGAAGCGTTACATCGTCCTTTTCAAGATCGGCCCACAATTGCGGCGTGCGGTCCAGACTCACGTAATGAATCTGAATGTCCTGGCGGGTCGTGATGTGCAAATGACCGGTACTGTATTCATCGCTCACGGAGCAGATGCGGCGTAGTTGGGCCACCGTTACTTTCCCGAAAGGAAGCTTGATACGGATCATTTGCACACCCTGCTGACGCTGGCCATACACACCGCGTGCGAGACGCAGGGCGCGAAATTTATCTTCGTTCAGCGAGCCGTTCTTGAACGCTTCGATCTTGCGTCCCAATTCAAGGACGTCTTTCTCCACAACGGCTTTCCGGAGCGAAACGGCTTGTTCTAGTTCTGTTCTGAAACTCTGCATGGTGCTTATTTTGTTGTGTTGTAGAGGAAGTACCAGTCTTCGTGCGATAATTCGATTGTGTTGGCGGTCGCGGCATTCTGAATGCGGCGTTTTTCCTTGCTTCCGATGATCGGCAGAGCGCCCAGCTTGTGCAGCCATGCTACAGCTGTTTGTTCCACATTCGCTTCGTATTTTTTTCCAATCGCAACCAATGCCTGGCGCAGTTTCAAGGCCTGTTCGTCTTCTCCGAGCAGGATTCGTCCGTCGGCGAGTGGTGAGAAAGCCATCGGCTTGCTGTGTTGTTCGCGGATGAAATCCAGTCGGCCGTCGTTCAAAGCCGCCGTTTCCAGCAGGTTCAGCTCGAGGTGATTCGTAATGATCGGTTGCTGCAGGTAATTCGACAGCAAGCGCTGCTGGAACACATTGAAATTCGACACGCCGATGTAACGGATCTTTCCTCCACGCTGGAATTTCAGCAAGGTCGAGGCTGTTTGCTCGAAATTGTAGAGATGATCGTGATGCTCCAGGATGAAAATATCGATCACATCCGTTTGCAATCGTTTCAGCGATTCTTCGAGGCTTTTGGTGAGGTGCTGCGGGCTCAGATCGTAGAAATAACCCGAGCCATGACTTCCCGAAAATTCACGAATACCCGCTTTGGTCGACAACACCAGCTCATCGCGCTTCAGTGTTCCGTCTTTGAGCAAATTCCCGAAGCTGCGCTCTACTTCTCCAAATGCAAACCGCGGACTCAGATCGTAGGTCGTGATGCCTAGCTCACGGGTGAAAGTCACCACATCGGTGAATGCCTTGCTATCGTTAAAATCGGCTTCCGCCCATCTCCAGAATCCGTAGATCGCTGCCGATACTTCCGGTCCCGATTCGTTTATATAGATCTGTTTCATTTTCGTTTCCTGTTTCGTTGGTGCATAAAAAAACCCTTCTCGTTTCGGAGAAGGGTTCAACTCATTACCTTAAATGCATACACATTACCCTTCCCGCAAGCCTTCATAAAAAGCCATCATCCAGCTACACATGGTGTTATGTCTATTGTGTGTATTCATTGTTGTCTGTTATCCTGTTTGACGATGCAAAGTAATAGGCACGATTTTGTTCCTGCAAGCAAATCGTGAATTATTTTCCATTATTCCTATCGGATAAGTAGGAATTAAATTTAAATAAAAGCCCTACTTACGGGAATTTTCGAATTTTCGGAAGAGCTTTTTTTCGCGCAAAATTATATCGGCAAGGCTGGTCTTGGATAAAATATGAATGCTGGCTTCGCGCACTTCGAGCATAACTTCATGCAATCCGCAGAGCTCCTCGTGCGGACATTCGATGCATTCTTCGTAGAAATTCAAGCTCACGCAAGGAAGTAAAGCGATTGGTCCGCCGGTCGAGCGAATGATCGCGCTCAGCATGATTTCATCCGGGTGCTTGATCAGAAAATAGCCGCCGTTCGCTCCCATTTTGCTGCTCACCAAACCTTCATTGCGAAGCTGTAAAAGAATTGCTTCGAGGAATTTCCGGGGAATCTTTTCCTGCTCGGCGATCGTTGCGATGGACAAATGCTGTTTGTCGCGGTAAACTTTTGCCAGGGCGGTTAAAGCTTTAATGGCGTATTTCGAACGTTTGGGAATCATGCAGTCGAATTAAGTACTACTGCAATGATAGGAAATAAATTAATTAATCTCATTGATACTCTGTTCGGAAACGCTGTTTCCAGTCACTGATATTTTGGAATTAAGTTGATTTATAATTCCCGCGTTACGATTTCATAACGCGTTTTGGCAACAGCTCTCGGATAAGCATTGAAATGCCACCATTCGGTTGGAATATTGCTGAAGCGCTGGGAACGCATGATCCTTCTCAACAACGCACGATTGGCCACATGCTCGCGTTTCAATTCGCCCGAAGCCAGGAATTGCGCCTCCAGGCTCGGATAAGCGATCTTTCGGATATCATCGTAGCCGGCGCCCATATCTATCGGCTTTCGGTTGGCGTCGCAAATGGTAATATCGACCGCTGCGCCGTAATTGTGAACGCTTCCGTTTTGCGGATTGCTGACGAATTTTCCCCGTTCGGCCGGTGGAATCGAATCGAGCGCGTTCCACATCTCCCATTGTACTGAAAGCGGACGAACGCCATCGTAAACCAGCAAATGCAGATCGGGATTCGTTTTCGAAAGCAAAGCCTGGCATTCGGCCAGTCGAAGCGCGATGTCTTTCTGAATATAAACGGCTTTCAGCGTATCGTAGAGCACGCGTTTCATGAAATTCTCGGCCGTGGCGTATTTGAGCTCCCAGTAAATATCCGGATTGTACGCATCCACTTTCACCAGCGTGTCTTTTCCGTTGACGAGCAGTTCCGGCTCATGCTTCGCTTCCGGAATATCGGGCTCGTGGTGAGCAACGCCTTCTCTCTTCACTGATTGTGGTGCCGATTCGCAGCCAACCAGGAAAATCAGAATAAACAGAAAAATAGCGGGTTGTTTCATATTAACAAATGTCCGGTTTTCACCACAAAGGAGCAAAGATTTTTTTGACGTACTTACCCAATAAAGGAAACAAAGGGATTTATAGTATAACTTAAATCGGAGTCCATTTTTTGGAAAATCGTAAGCGTAAATTCCTTATGCTGTTCTGGATGATTGACTAAAAACGAACTCTGATTGCCTTTGCTTTCTTCCGATAGTTATCGGAAAACACAGCAAAGTACTTATCCTTTGCTCCTTTTTAAACTACAGCGACTGAAAGTCTGCTGTAGTTTGGTGAACAAATTTGTACCTTTGCTATCCTAAAAAACAACATCAGGATTATGCCAAAGATTTCGCAGAAGGCCATTGACATGCCGGCTTCACCGATACGTAAATTAGTTCCTTACGCTGAAAAAGCGAAAAAAGCAGGAAAAACCGTTTACCATTTGAATATCGGTCAGCCGGATATCGAAACGCCGGCCGTGGCCCTGGAAGCAATCCGCAATTTCGACCACAAAGTGATCGAATACAGCCACTCTGCAGGTTTTGAGTCGTACCGCAACAAACTGGCGGCGACGTATCAGAAAGGCGGACTTCCTGTGAATCCGGAAGACATCATTATCACAACGGGTGGTTCCGAAGCGTTGGTTTTCGGATTCATGACCACATGTAATCCGGGCGATGAAGTCATCATTCCGGAACCTTTCTACGCGAACTACAACGGATTTGCCGTTACAGCCGGTCTGACAGTCGTTCCGGTAGCTTCTGCCATCGAATCCGGTTTTGCCTTGCCGCCGGTAGCCGAGATCGAAGCGAAGATCACACCTAAAACAAAGGCGATCGTGATCTGCAATCCGGGCAATCCGACAGGTTACCTGTACACACAACAAGAGCTCGAGCAGCTCCGCGATATCGTGAAGAAACACGATCTTTTCCTCTTTGCCGACGAAGTTTACCGTGAG
>DJFN01000011.1 GCA_002432085.1 Flavobacteriales bacterium UBA5871 | reverse complement strand
CACTTTCATGTTCGGCATGCCCGGTTGCTGCTGCTGCGCCATGTTGCTGCTGTTCAGATATGTGTAGATCAGCGTTGTAGCCGACATCAGCAGCGTGAACAAGGAAATGTGGTCGCCATAAAGCGGAATGTACGTTCCGAAATCCACTACGGAGTCATAAGAAGACAAATCTTCCGCCCAGAGGAATCCTTGCTGACGAAGCTCGAATGCTGCCGGGAAGAAGCGGAAGACCGCAAGGAGGATCGGCATCTGGAAGAGCATNNCGGTAAAGTGCCATCATATCCATCTGCTTTTTCATTGCGTCGTCCTTGTTCGGATATTTCGCGTTGATCGCATCAATTTCCGGCTTGAGGATGCGCATTTTCGCAGAGGAAACAAACATTTTCCACTGAACCGGCATCAGGATGAGCTTCAGAACGAGCGTGAGGAGCAGGATTGCGATTCCGATACCCATTCCGGTGGAATTGAGCAGGTCGAATACCGGCTGAACGGCGTAAAGGTTGATCCAGCGGAACAGACCCCAGCCGAAGTTGAGAATGTCTTCGTAGTTCTGATCGTAATCTTTCAGTACGTTGTAATCGTTCGGACCGAAGAACCAATTAAGCTTCACCGTACCGTTTTCCGTTGAAGTCACCGGAAGCATCACCGATGAGCTGTATCCGCGGATGTGCGTGTGGAACTCATCAGAGCCTTCTTTGAAGTTCCAGGCCTTTACTTTCGCGCCTTTTGAATCGAACGGACGCTCCGGACGA
The DNA here is from genome assembly GCA_002432085.1 of Flavobacteriales bacterium UBA5871. Lineage (GTDB taxonomy): Bacteria > Bacteroidota > Bacteroidia > Flavobacteriales_D > Crocinitomicaceae > Fluviicola. Next base: position 7,875 of record DJFN01000011.1, on the reverse strand, counting down.
AGAATAGAGGAGAAGTAGCTTTGCTTGTAAGCCAGCCAGTCTACTTTCTGATCGAGCGCTTCGTTGTCGTCGCTGATCTCGTTCAGGTAGCTGAACGTTCCGTCGTTGAGCTGGTAGCAGATCGTGGAAACCTTACGCTGCTCGCTGAGCATACGCTCGGTCTTGCGCATAGCCATTTTCCAGTTCAGCTGTACGTTTTTCGCAGGAACAACAGCGCCAAGGTGATTGAATTTCACTTCGAAATCCAGATCGTAGTTTTTGTTCAGCGTGTAAATGTACTCGATGCTTCCTTCCTCGAGCTGGTGCTCAAGAACGATCTTATTGGACGTTTTCGTTTTAACGCGGAATTCTTTCGTACCGGTTTTATATTCCGTGCCTTTGTACGGGAAAACGAGTTCGTTCACCTGGTCGCCTTCGCGGAACAGGTAAAGTGCCGTAATCTTTCCGTCGTTTTTGCGGAATTCGTTATACGTCTCGAATTCTTTCAGACGAACAGCGGAAACAACACCACCTTTTGTCGACAGATCGACGATCAGCTTCTCAGACTCGAGTCGAACGGTTTCCGGCTTGAAAGCTGTAGTTGAAGTACCTGCTGTAGTAACAGTGTCTTCCTTTGCGCCCTGGTTGGCAATCACTTCGTCGATCGTAGTGGTTTTGCCTTCTTTGTTCACATAGACAACGTTTCCGTTTTTGTCTTTTACTTCTTTGCCAGCATCGTCTTTCTGCGGAACGAATTGATCGGCAGCCAGTTGTTTTTCGGCTTTCTGACGATCGGCAGCGATGGCTTTTTCTTTTGCAGCCACTTCAGCTTTTTCCTGCCGCTTCTCTTCGGCTTCGATTTTCGCCTTTTCTTTTTTCAGGTCTTCGGCAGAAGGTTTGTTGAAGACGGTAAAGGCAACGAGAATGACACCTATCAGCGTTAAGCCGATGATTGTATTTCTATCCATTAATTAGTTGTTTTTGTGTTCGATCGCAGCTTTCACGAAAGCGACGAATAAAGGATGCGGATTGTCGACGGTACTTTTGTATTCAGGGTGGAACTGTGCACCGACAAACCAAGGATGACTAGGAATTTCAACGACTTCCACCAAGCCTGTTTCCGGGTTTTTACCGGTAGCGATCATGCCCGCTTTTTCAAACTTTTCAAGGTATGCGTTGTTGAATTCGTAGCGGTGGCGGTGGCGCTCGGTAATAGATTCGGTTTTATAAGCTTTGGAAACTTTGGAAGCCGGCTTGAGCTGACATTTGTAAGCGCCCAGTCGCATCGTTCCTCCAAGGTTGGAAATGCTTTTCTGTTCTTCCATCATGGAAATCACCGGGTACTTGCTGTCTTCGGCAATTTCGGTCGTGTGAGCATCATCGTAGCCCAGGACGTGACGCGCGAATTCGATCACGGCGCATTGCATTCCGAGGCAGATTCCGAAGAACGGAACGTTGTTCTCACGGGCATAGCGAACGGCTTCGATCTTTCCGGAAATACCACGTGCTCCGAATCCCGGTGCAACGAGAATACCGTCCAGTCCTTCGAGCTCAGCATGAATATTCTCGCGGGTGAGTGTTTCCGAATGGATCCATTTCACGGAAACGCGGCATTCGTTGGCCACACCTGCATGAATGAACGATTCGCTGATGGATTTATAAGAGTCTTTCAGCTCGACGTATTTCCCGATCAGACCGATGGTCAATTCCTGTTTCGGCTCTTTGAGGCGTTTCAGGAAGGATTTCCATACTGTCAGGTCCGGCGTTGAGCGGGAATGCAATCCGAGTTTTTCCAGCACGACTTTATCGAGCTCTTCGGCCTGCATCAAAAGTGGAACGTCGTAAATGGATTCTGCATCGCGGGATTCGATTACGGCGTTCATGCTTACGTTACAGAACTTCGCGATTTTCTTGCGCAGCGTCAGATCGAGCTCGTGCTCTGTACGGCAGCAGAGAATATCCGGCTGAACACCCAGCTCGAGCAATTGTTTTACGGAGTGCTGAGTTGGCTTTGTTTTCAGCTCACCGGCTGCAGCCAGGTAAGGAACAAGCGTGAGGTGAACAACGATGCAGTCGTTCTCGAATTCCCACATCATTTGACGAACGGCTTCTACATACGGCAGCGATTCGATATCGCCAACCGTTCCGCCGATCTCTGTAATAACAATGTCGAAGGTTCCTTTTTTGCCTAGGATCTGGATGCGTTCCTTGATCTCGTCGGTGATGTGAGGAATGACCTGCACGGTTTTCCCGAGGAATTCACCGCGGCGCTCTTTTTCGATCACCGACTGGTAAATACGACCTGTAGTTTCGTTGTTGGCCTGGGAAGTTGGAACGTTCAGAAAACGCTCGTAGTGACCGAGGTCGAGATCCGTTTCCGCACCGTCATCGGTTACGAAACACTCGCCATGCTCATAAGGATTGAGTGTTCCCGGATCGATATTGATGTAAGGATCGAGCTTTTGAATGGTTGTGGAATAGCCGCGGGCTTGCAGCAATTTCGCCAGTGAAGCGGAAATAATTCCTTTTCCTAGTGAAGAAGTAACACCCCCGGTTACAAAAACATATTTGGTACTGTTGGACATAAATTAGCAATGTAACTACGGGGCGCAAATGTACAACAAAGAAATGGAAAAGCCTTGAGGGAATGCTTTTATTTGTTTCGGAATGACAACGGGTAAAAACGAAAAAAATCGGTTTCCGGGAACAGCGTAGCAATTAGTGCTTTATCACCACGCGCCGCGTCTGGATGACCACGCCTTTTTCAAGTACGGTAACCAGGTAAACGCCGTTTTTGAATTCGGAAACGTCCAGGTTTTTCTTCACGCCGGAAGCCGTTTCGTGATAAACGACTTTGCCCAATACATCTGTCAGGCGGATCTCGTAATTTCCTCCCAAACCGGTTGTGTTGACCGTCAGCAGGTTATTGGCCGGGTTCGGATAAGCTGTCATTCCAGCAACTTCCTTTTGTTCCAGTACGTTGAGGACATAACAGATTTCTATGTCGACAGAATCGACTTTTTCACTGCCTTCCATCACGTAATAGCGGTAATGAGCGCAATCCGGCTGGTCTGTCGTGAGATGGACCATCAGGATCCCGTTGCTGTCGATTTCCATCGTATGAGGATTCGTCCACGGATTCGAAGGCATTGCATCCGGTCCGTAGCACGCACCTGTGAACTCATTGTCCGGAAATGGAGCCCAGTTCAAACCATCTAACCATCCGGCCGGGGCTTCAATCCGCAACCGCTGAATGTTCCAGTTTTTGGGTGTTCCGGAAGTATTCGTCACGATGAAATTGAGGGCATAAGTTCCCGGAGAATAAACCGGCAGTGTATGAACCGTTCCGGAAATATCGTCTCCCGTTTGAAAAGGCGATGAATTGGTCACCAAACGTATTTCTGCCTGACTGAAGGCAAAACCGGTAAGAAAGTTGAGGATGGCAAGAATGGAAAGTGTCTTCATAATTTAGCTGGTGTGTTAACAAATATAAGAAAGAAGTCTTTGCTTCAAACGCCTACAAAAAAGGCCGGAAATTAGGAATCCACTAATTCGGGCCTTCGAGAATAAAAAAGCCGCCCGGTATTCCGGACGGCTATTGAACAGGAATGGTGTGTGTTATTGCTTGATAAAGGACTGTGATTCGTTGCCGACTGTCACTTTATACCAGCCTTTTTCAAGGTTTTTCACCTGTATTTCAATTAACTGTGCGCCTTGATCAACTGAAGTTGTGTGCACGGTTCGACCTGCTGCATCCACAATTTTTACTTCGGTTTTAACTGCAGCAGGCTGTTTCAGCTCAACAGAAACCTGTGTCGTTGCCGGGTTCGGGAAGAGGTTGAACGATGTTGCTTCCAGCTCGTTCAGACCAACTACGCTCACGCAGGCAGCTTCCGTGAAAGTCGTTACCGGCTGGTGAAGCGCATTCACTACGTGTACGATACCTGAAACACAGATCGCATCCGGATCGGTGATCTGGCTGTAGTAGATACGAACCAGCGGTGCCGGTGTCAGGTTTTTCGGAATTGTGCTGTCAACCAGCGACAAGCCGATCACTTTATTGCCATCAACAAGGAAGCGCGGCGTTACCGGGTATTCAACCGGATCGATGAGGCTTTGTACATCTGCGATCTGAATACCGCTAACCGTAAACTCGTAGCCGTTCATGCGTGCATCCGGGTTGCGCATCGATACTTCGATGTATTGCTCTGCCGTGTTGATCGTCGTATAACCGATAATCGCGATGTTATCCGGATTGGTCACCGAATTCGGGAATTCGCAGTTATTATTGCTCGGTCCGTTCACCGCACAATTATTAGCCAGGGATGCATCCCAGACGCTGATAATGCCATCGGCGGAAATGTCGCGACACGTCGAAGCCGTTAGCGTTTCGTCCAATATACCGTCGATATAGAGCGTTGCATCGACCGTTTCGACTTCCGCATCGGCATTCAGGTCACCACGTACGGCACTACCACCGCAATCGCCGTTACAGTCAATAACCGCATTTCCGTAAGGAACACCGTTGCAATCCACAACCGGCGGACAGTTCGGAAGAATTTCGAAACCACGAACGCCGTTAGCATCCATCGTGAGACGAATACATACCTGCGCCCAGTTGTTCTCGTAGCCCATTTCATAGCGGCCAAGCGCATCCGGAGATTGATCCCAGTTCACTTTTACAGCCAATGTGTAACGACCGGTATCAACATCCGTAACGTCAATCCACTGGCAATCGAGGTAGCTGCCGTAGATATCGCCGCAACCTGCTGTGATTCCCATGTTTCCGCAACCATATTGAGCCGATCCGCCGCCGGAGCATTCAAGATCCATTACACAGAATCCGTTTTTCTGACCAATTGGCATAGGTGTTCCGTCTTCGTCGTAAAGAACGTAGTCTGCATAGCCTTCATAATGCGCGTGACCGTGGCAGTTGCCGAATGTGAACTGATCAGGATTGGTAGAAGGGTTTCCGATATAGTAATCCGTTGCACCGATATTTTTGATATGTGTATCGAATGCCAGTACCGTACGCTCGCCGTAGCCGTTCATACAGCCTTCCACAACCATGCAGTTGGTAGCAAGCTCCGTGCGCATGTTCAGGGAAGTAACGATCGCATTCTGGTCGATCAGAAGATCCGGACCTGCAGGACAGTTCGGATCCGGGTAGTAATAGCATTGTCCGGATTGTGTAGCCAAAGGATCGTAGTTGCAGGCATTCGGGTCCATACAGCCTGAAATCTCGTGCAGGAAGTTCACCTCAAAGTTAATTGTGTCGACTGCGCAGGACGAAGTGATGTCGCGGCCAATGCGGATGATGTACGTAACGCCTTCCTCAAAGTAACCTTCAACACGGGCCTGATCGCCGCAGCCACCGGCATCGTCATCGTAGAAAAGCGTACCGGTATTGGTTTGCGAAGTCGTTTGGGAGTTGCACTGACCGTAAACCCAGACTTTGGTGTCACAGTCGGATAAACCGCAGGTCGTGATCTCGTAAACGCCTGTCAGCGGACATTCGAATGTATAGAATGTATTCTGCTGTGGTGCCGTATAAGCTCCTTCGATGATCGGAATAGGATTCTGACAGTAAGTTCCCTGTCCGCAGCCTACAATGGTTTGCTCGGAATGGTCGAAATTGCCGCCGGAGCCGATCTCAACGCCATCCAGCAATACCTGGTAGGACCCATTGCCGTAGGTACAGCAGATTCCATCGCCGTAGCTATCGTAAATGGTGAAAATGATACAGGCGTCTTCCGGAACGCAGTAGGTTCCACCGACATAGCCTCCATTCGCCATAATGTTCCCGTTGACAACGAGATCCCAGGAGGTTTCATTTTCGTATGTATCCGGATTAATAATGATTTGCAGCTGTTCCTGTCCCGGTGGACATTGCGCGTGCGACCATCCGAAAACGAGACTGCACAGGAAAAGCAGGGCATAACGTGTAGCGGTTTGTTTCATATTGTAGAGTATTAGTTATCTACAAGGACGGGAAAAAATCGCTACGAGTTGTCGGATGTTGATCTTTTAACGAAAAATCAGTAAGTCACACCATCATTCACACTTTCACTGAAATAGATGTGATCCGGGCGCTTGTCTTTTCGGAGAAATACATTCTGCCCCTCTTTACCCAAACGGGGGTAATGTGGGGTTGTACGCGGAAATTTCTTCGGCATCCAGACCAGGTCATGACTGATCTTATTCTGGAATATATGGCGAATTTCCTCACTGTCCGCACCGATTTCAATTCGGGCAACCTGGCCGCCCAGAAATGAACGACTGCCGCTGACGAAGAAAATGCCGTGACTGGTTTTTCCAAATGCTAAAGGCGTCAGATCGCGGTAACCGCCGGGCATTCCGTCCCGGGGATCTTTGTTCCAGATCGAATGCCTGGTTTCGCCCGTCCATAAGCGAACGCCCACTGCAACGCGTTCGGTTGCCGATCGGTAAGAAATCTGAAAATCGCCTGTGCGAAACCGGTCCTTGCCTTGTCCGCCCCAGACGTCGTTCTCAAACAGGACATCAACCCGCTGAATGCCGAGATTAAATACGCCTGATCGTTGTGTTGTTCCGGCGTTATCGATATACAGCAAATAAGAATAACCAATGGAATAGGGGCGTGCCGTCTGGTGGAAAGCACCGTCCCAGAGAAAATTTATGGGGTTGGTTTCTTTCCCGGCCATGAGCACCAATCCTGCGGAATGCCGCCATTCGCCGAAGTTCATACGGCCACCGAGGTTGTGAGCATGAAAGCGGTATATCGTGCCGAGGTTCAGCTGCGCATAGGAAGCATTTACGTAGGAGTTAAAGCGAATCCCGACTGAAGTACGATGCGTGCCGATCGAAGCGATCAATTGCACCTGTACGCCCCAGCGCTCCGATTGCCATTGCTGGGCATAACCGGATATCGAGGAGGTGAGCAGGACGAGGAAAAAAAGGCGCTTCATGCGAAACAAATGTCAACAATTGTACCGACTTTTAAAAGTCTTCCGGTCGCCAGTCTCCTGTCAACAGTCTCGAGTCGCCGGTCACCGGTCGTTCGGTTTAGTGTTTCAGGAATTTAGAACTTCTTTTGTGTAATTCCGTCCGCCGCAGCGGACGGATGCTTCGAACTACACACAGCACGTCAACTATCTTTTGTGCCTTTTGTGGTCAAACAAGCCCTTCTGTAATTCGATAATCGCCTTTCATAGACGAAAACACTTCCTGAAAGCCCGAAAAAGTTACATTTGGATCATGCTACGTGCAAGGAAAGTATATTGGCTGGCACAGATCTCCGGTTGGGCATTGCTCGATACGCTGATCCTGTCGGCGACGCTCGCAAAGTCCACCGTTCCGATGAGCTACATCGTGATGTATGGAACGCTCTTCTTTGTTTCGGGCATCGTGCTCACACACGGCATGCGTTATCTGTTCATCCGCTGGGGATGGCTGAGCATGCGCCTCGGGCCGCTTATTCCACGGATATTGATCGTGAGTGTTTTCGCGGCGGCTGTATTGTCGCTGATGGATTCACTGCTCAGCATGTGGGTCGTTCCGAATGCCACTCCGACGCCGTTGCGCTACCTGTTGCTGGATATTTTCACCGGTTCGCTGTTTTTCCTGCTGTGGAGCGGAATTTATTTCACCTTCCACTTCTTCCAGAAATCGCAGATCGAAGAGCTGAAAAACCTGCAGCTGATTGCCAGTCAGAATGAAATCGAGCTGAAAAACCTGCGTTCGCAGCTCAACCCGCATTTTTTGTTCAACTCTTTGAACAGCATTCGCGCACTAGTGGATATTTATCCCTACAAAGCGAAGGAAAACATCACGACGCTGTCGAACTTGTTGCGGAAATCGCTGCTGCTGGGAAAAGAACGCCTGATTCCGCTGAAAGACGAGCTCGATCTTGTGAGC
>DJFN01000202.1:8440-8609 GCA_002432085.1 Flavobacteriales bacterium UBA5871 | reverse complement strand
TTGCGGAAGTGGGAATTTCTCACCTTGGACAACGATTTCGTTTACCACTTTGGTCGAGCCATGCGATGCGCCAACCGGTATTTCGGTCGGAAACATTACGATTGAATCAGCCGATATCTCCTGGACTTCCCAATCCGGAGTGACGGGTTACGAATACGTCGTTGATCAA
>DJFN01000202.1:0-8430 GCA_002432085.1 Flavobacteriales bacterium UBA5871 | reverse complement strand
ACCTTTACTTTCACGACGATCTCCAATGTGGGTATCAAAGAATGGTCGGCAGATGCGCTGAATATTTACCCGAACCCGGTAACAGATAAGCTGACGGTTGAAACGACGGCCGGCAACGGAACGGTAACGCTGACAAACCTCGAAGGCAAAGTGGTACAGACCATCGAACTGAATGAAACGACAACAATAGACATGACGACGCTTCCTGCAGGCGTTTATACAATCCGATTTATTCAGGACAATAAGATCGCCGTTCGCAAGGTGGTGAAACTGTAAACCGATAGATGAAACCCTGAAAGGGCAGCTCGTTTGATCGGGCTGCCCTTTTTGATTCAGGTGGTTCGCTCTTCGGTTGAAGATTGAACAGGAGGTTATGTCAGGCGTTTTTTAAGCTCCCGCTAAGCCGTTTTATAGCGGAGCTGTCAGTTAGTGAAAAAGTGCGTCGCCCGGCGCGTTGTTTATGAGCGAATTGTTACCTAAAGTTACCTAAAATGGATCCTCTGATCCGTACGCTACTTGCAGTAGTCAGGCGGTTGATCTGAATAGTGATCGGCCGGTTTTAATCGGGTGATCAGGTGGTTGGTTAGTTCCCCATTTTTTGATAGAACAAAGTTACGGCGGCAGAACGTAAGCTATTTACGAGGTGCCTTTCCACGGAAAATAAATCGAAAAAAAAGGGGCTGATATGAGTGTTTTCCTGTTCAAAACTTTGGAGATGTGAAACGAAACAGAAGAACTGAAGTTCGCTATCATTGTAGCATCAATCTATTGACGATGAAACACCTGCTCGTTCTATTATTAGCCTTTCCTTTTTCAGCTTTTTGTTCCGATACTTTTCCGAGCGATTCAGACGCGGTCGTTTTGATCCTGAACCGTGATTTTCCTGAATCAGAGCTGCTGTTTTTCGAAAAAGCCGATCTGAACCTTGACGGTCTGGAAGATTTTGCCATTGTTGCCACAAGAACGTGTGATGACAACGAATCCGGCATCGGCGACGAAAACAACCCCGTGACTTGCCGGAAGTTCATCCTGGCAATCAATACCGGCGATAATTACAAAATAGCCGCTTCTTCCGATAGTTTTATCGACTGCTCCTTGTGCGGAGGCGGCTGGTCGTTGCACGATGCCCTGCTTAATTTCGCCGTCGGTGAAGGCTGGTTCGAAGTCACGCAGCACTACGGCGCCTGCGAACGTGATATCATTTGCGATCGCTACACCTATGATAAAAGCAGAGATCACTGGTACCGAACAGTTCACCGGATCGAGCTGACGGATTGTAAAAACGAAGAAGATCCTTCGAAAACGGAGCTGTACCAAGAAATGATAACGCCGATTGAGGAAGCGATGCTGGGGTTTGGGGAGTAAAACTTTGCTCGTGCTTTGAAGAATTATTGAGACGCTTCCAATCACCTTTTGTTTAAGGGCAAATAGATCGTCAAACCACCCCGTTTTTTCCACATCCAACTGTTATTACCACTTTTTACCACTGATCCTTGAGCTGCTATAGTTCCAATAAAATCAATACTTTTGAAAAGTTGATTGAAACCTTATTGTGCTTTCACGCGTATTGAGTTATCAACAAAGTGTAACTTGGTGGTAAAAAGTGGGTTATTCTTGCCTAATTTTACCCATTATTAAGCTATGGCCGGACTTGTAGGAGAATATGAAGTAAAGCTGGACGGAAAAGGGCGTTTCCTTTTTCCGGCTGGTCTGCGCAAGCAGCTTTCTCCGGAGGCCCAGGAACAATTCATGTTGAACAAAGGCTTTGAGGACTGTCTCACGCTTTACCCGATGAACGAGTGGGAGAAGCTGTCCAAAAAGCTGGCGAAGCTCAACCTGTTCAAACCCCAAAACCGGATGTTCTACCGTCTGTTCCACCAGGGAGCGAAGCAAATCGCACTGGATACAGCCGGACGAGTGCTCATCCCGGTGATGCACATGGAGCGTGTGGGGCTCGACAAGGATGTGATGCTGATCGCCTACAACGACCGAATTGAGATCTGGNNATCTGGGACAAGTCCAAATACTTCCAATTGCTGGATAGTAACATGGCTGATTTCGCCAATCTGGCGGATGAAGTAATGGGAGATTTGGGCAACGATGACAACGAATAACACACAGTATCACATTCCCGTAATGTTGCAGGAATGCCTGGAAGGATTGAAGATCAATCCCGATGGCGTGTACGTCGATGTAACCTTCGGCGGCGGTGGTCATTCGCGTGCCATTTTCGAGCAGCTTTCTCCAAAAGGCAGGCTTATTTCGTTCGACCAGGATCCCGATGCCAAAGCCAATACCTGGGAAGCGCCGAATTTCACCTTCGTTCCGGCGAATTTCGCTTTCCTGAAGAATCACCTTCGCGTGATGGGCATCAAGCAGGTCGATGGTATCCTGGCTGATCTCGGTGTTTCTTCCCACCAGTTCGACGATACCAAGCGCGGATTTTCCATTCGCGGCAATGAAGCGCTCGATATGCGCATGAGCCAGAGCGGTGAAGTGTCAGCGGCGAGTGTTATCGCAACTTACGACGAAGAGCAGCTGGCAAAGNNCGCGGTGGAAATCGTGAAACAACGCAAACGCGAGCCGATCACGACAACCGGTCAGCTGATGGAAATTCTGTTTCCGTTCGCACCGAAGTTCAAAGACCATAAATACTTCGCGCAGGTTTTCCAGGCGTTGCGCATCGAAGTGAACCGCGAAATGGATGTGCTGGAGAAATTCCTGTTGCAAACCGTTGATGTACTGAAGCCGGAAGGACGACTCGTTGTGATGTCCTATCACTCGCTCGAGGACCGCATGGTGNNTTCGAGGAAGTGACCCGCAAGCCGGTGTCGCCCTCCGAAGAAGAGATACAGCGCAATACAAGGGCCCGTAGCGCCAGGCTGCGAATCGCAAAACGTTTGACCGATGGCGGAAAATGAATGGCGTGAGCGCGAAGAGCCCAAAGTAAAGTACGAGCAGTACACAACCGGCAACCCGATGGATGCCGTGCGTGGAAAGCGTTCGAATACGGAAGAACAGTCCAAAGATCTGCCTGGCGTTAAGGCAGGAACCAAACGCGGTAAAAAAGCAGCAGTTGAGCCTGAAAAGCCTCGTGGCAACGAATACCGCGAGCGAGCGAACGAAGCGCCGGAAAAGGATAAGGAAAAAGGAAAAGCAGATAAGAAAACGGTGAAAAAAGGTCCGGCAAAACGTCCGAACCTGCTGGTACAGGTGCTCAACGGCGACATCCTCACGCGGGATTTCGTACTGAACAACCTGACATTCATCTTCTTCATTCTGTTCCTGCTCATGCTGATGGTCGGGAAAGGCTATTACGGCAAGCAGCTGACAAAAGACATCGATACGCTCGACACGGAGGTGCGGGCTAAAACGGCAGAATACATTGAAAACAAAGCCCGTCTCGAGGAGGCGACCGCGCGTTACCGACTCGTGGAAGCGCTCGAAAAACGGGGATTAAAAGAAACAGTTAACCCGGCGAAAGTGATTCGGTTGAAACACGAAAAACAATGAGTGAGAAAAAGGACTTGATCTGGAGGGCCTATCTCGTTTACCTGGCCTTTTTTGTGGCGATGGTCGTTGTCATCGTGAAGACCGTATTGATCCAGACCGAAGGAAAAGCATCGTTTTTCGCAGCAACGGAAGAAAAAATCCCGACGCGTGCTGTGAAACGCTATCCGCGCCGGGGCGAAGTGCTCGACCGCAACTACACGCCGCTCGTGACCTCCGTTTCGTCCTACGATATCCACATGGACCCGACGGTAGTGAAACAGGAGATTTTCGATCGCGACATTTCAGATCTCGCTAAAGGCTTGTCGCAGATTTTCCCTGAAACAACAGCGCGCGAGTACGAGAATTACATCCGCCGCGGACGTGCGAACGGCAATCGCTACCTGAAGATCAAGCTGAAGGTAACCAACGAACAGCGTCGTCGTCTGCGTGAGCTGCCGATCTTCAAATTGCCGCGCCACCAGGGCGGTTTGATCGACAACGAAGAGATCGTGACACGCAAGCGTCCGCACGGGGAAATGTTCAAGCGTACGCTGGGCTATTACCAGAACAACGGCCACAAGGAATTGCGTGTGGGAATCGAAGGCGCTTACAACGAATACCTGGCCGGAGAGCCGGGCGAAGAAGTGGAACAGAAGATTTCTTCAGGCTGGAAGAAAACCGGGCAGATGATCCGTCAGCCGGTGGAAGGCGCCGATCTGATCACGTCGCTCGATCTCGGGATCCAGGAAGTAGCACATTCGGAGCTCTACAAACAGTTGAAGAACCAGGGAGCGAAAAGCGGCTGCGTGATCGTAATGGATGTAAAGACCGGTTTCGTGCGCGCGATCGTGAACCTGCAGCAAGGCTCGGACGGCGAGTACTACGAAAAATACAACCAGGCTATCGGAACGCCGGAAACGCCGGGATCGACGTTCAAGCTTGCAACCCTGATGGCGGCGCTGGAAGACGAAAAAGTGAAGTTGACAGATACGGTGAACGCTATCGGTACGTACAGCTTCTTCGGGGAAACTTTCGAAGATTCGTATGAGTGGGGCTACGGACGAATCACGATCCGTCGCGCATTTGAAGTGTCCTCGAACGTATTCACCAAGATTATTTACAACGCTTACCGCAAAGAACCGGAAGCGTTCATCGATCGTCTGAAATCGTTCGGACTGGCCGATCCGCTGGGAATTGCTCTCGAAGGAGAGCGCAAGCCGGTGATGAACGTGCCGGGAACAAGCCTCTGGTCGGGATTGTCGATTCCTTCCATGGCGATCGGCTACGAATACCAGCAAACGCCGCTGCAAACGCTGGCTTTCTACAACGCCGTAGCCAATAACGGAAAAATGGTGCGTCCGCTGTTCGTGGAGCAGATTCGTCGCGGCTCGCAGGTGGTGAAAAATTTCCGTCCGGAAGTGATCCGTCAGAAGATCTGTTCCGACAACACCCTGCGTCAGCTGCAATCGTGCCTCAAAGGCGTTGTGGAGCGCGGAACGGGGAGTGCGCTGAAATCGTCGCTGTTCCAGATCGCAGGTAAAACCGGAACGGCCCGCATCCTGAACGAGAACAATTCCTACGGTGAAAAGGGATCGTACCGCTACCAGGCATCTTTCGTGGGCTATTTCCCGGCCGACGAGCCGATCTATTCCTGCATCGTGGTGGTTTCCGCGCCGAACAAGGATATCTACGGTGCAACGGTTTCCGGAACCGTCTTCACCGCGATCGCCAATAAAGTGTACTCCAACACGCTGAAGTACCACAAGGCGATCAACGAAGCAAAACAGCGTGTAAAAGAAGCGCCGGCTTCCATCGACGGGCAAAGCCGTGACATTATATCCGTGCTCGAGGCTTTGAAGATCCGCTACAGTTTCCCGGGGATGACTGAATGGGGAAATACGAAAACGGAAGGCGAAGTCGTGAAAATGACGCCGCGCGTGGTAGCAAAAAACACCGTGCCGAACGTGGTTGGATTAACGGCCCGCGATGCGGTTTACTTAATGGAATCGCATGGATTGCACGCTTATATCCGCGGAGCAGGAAAAGTGGTCTCGCAAACCGTGCCGGCCGGAACATCGGTCGACAGAGTGCGCGGCGCATTGGTAGAATTGATTTTGGAATGATCAGATTAGACGACATAGCACAACACACGCAGCTTACGAGCTGGAACGGCCCGAAAGACGCCGCCGTTTCTTCTATTGTCTTCGACTCGCGCAAGGCAACGGAAGGAACGCTGTTCGTAGCGGTGAAAGGTACGCGTGCCGACGGACACGATTTCATTTCGCAGGTTGTCGGACAAGGCTGTACAGCTATTGTGACCGAACGCCTGATCGATGTGCCGGAAACGGTAACGCAGATCGTGGTGGAAAATTCCTCGAAAGCGCTCGGCGAGCTGGCACATGCGTTCTACGGCTTTCCGTCGCGCGAGATCACACTCGTTGGTATTACCGGAACGAACGGCAAAACGACCTGTACGACGTTGTTGCACAAGCTCTACACGAACCTCGGCTTCAAAACCGGTTTGCTGTCGACGGTTGTCAATCTGATCGGCGAAGAACCCGTTCCGGCTACGCATACGACTCCCGATCCGGTTGCGCTGAATGCGCTGCTGGCCGACATGGTTTCCCAAGGCTGCTCGCATTGCTTCATGGAAGTGAGCTCGCACGCCGTGGATCAGCACCGTATCGCAGGATTGGAATTCGCCGGTGGTGCGTTCACGAACATTACGCACGATCACCTGGATTACCACAAGACTTTCAAAGCATACATCGCTGCGAAGCAGGCTTTCTTCGATCATCTTCCGAAAACATCGTTTGCACTGACCAACGCCGACGACCGCAACGGGATGATCATGGTACAGAATACGAAGGCGCAGGTTGCCACGTATGCGCTCAAAAGCCATGCGAATTTCATGATCAAAGTGCTCGAAAATAGCTTCGGCGGTCTGGTGCTTACGATCAACGGAACGGAAGTCTGGACGCGACTGATCGGTGATTTCAACGCCTACAATCTCGGCGTTGTGTTTGGAATCAGTCAGCTGCTGGGCGAAGACGCCACCGAAGTGCTGACGATCCTGAGTCGCCTCGAATCCGTCGACGGACGCTTCCAGTTCATGCAAAGCACCGGCGGTATTACGGCGATCGTGGATTACGCTCACACGCCTGACGCATTGCTGAACGTGTTGAAAACGATCGAAAACCTGCGCACACGCAACGAGCAGGTGATTACTGTGGTGGGCTGCGGCGGCGACCGCGATGCGCTCAAGCGACCGGAAATGGCAAAGATCGCGTGTGAATTGAGCGACAAAGTCATTCTGACGTCCGACAACCCGCGCACGGAAGATCCGGATGCGATCCTGGCCGACATGGAAAAAGGCGTCGAAGCGCAGCATTTCATGAAAGTGCTGATCATCCGCGACCGCGATCAGGCGATCAAAACTGCTGTTTCGCTGGCCGCACCGAAAGACATTATCCTCGTTGCCGGAAAAGGGCATGAGAAATACCAGGAAATCAACGGGGTGAAACATCCGTTCGACGATTTCCAGCTGGTGGGAGAATACTTTAACAAAATGCAGAAATAAATGTTTACGTACCTGTTTGATTACCTTGAGCAATTAGATGTACCCGGAGCCGGACTGTTCCAGTACATTTCCTTCCGTGCCGCATTGGCGCTGCTGACTTCGCTGCTCATTTCCGTTGTTTTCGGGAAGCGTCTGATCAACCTGCTGCGCCGTCAGCAGATCGGTGAAACGGTGCGTGACCTCGGACTGGCCGGTCAGATCGAGAAATCCGGTACGCCGACCATGGGCGGATTGATCATCCTGGCGTCTATACTCATTCCGACGATCTTCTTCGCGAAGCTGCACAACGTCTACGTGATCACGATGCTCGTGGCAACGGTATGGCTGGGCGCGATCGGCTTCCTCGACGACTACATCAAGGTGTTCAAAAAGAACAAGGAAGGACTCGCAGGCCGTTTCAAGGTGATCGGTCAGATCGGTGTGGGCGTGATCGTGGGAAGCATTCTCTACTTCCACCCGGATGTACAGGTACATAAGAAAGTCGACGCGAACTACGTGCTTCAGGCTGATGAAGAGCTGGTAACCGATCAGCACATGAAATTCAACACGTCCGACACGACGAAATGGATCCGTACGCGCGACATGACAACGACCATTCCGCTGGTGAAAAACAACGAATTCAACTACAACTGGCTCATCGGCGACGTGAACAAATCCTACGGCTGGCTGCTGTTCATCCCGATCGTGATCTTCATCGTGATCGCGGTTTCGAATGGCGCCAACATGACCGACGGACTGGACGGACTCGCCACCGGAACGAGCGCCATCATCGGAATAGCACTGGCGATCTTTGCCTACGTGAGCTCCAACGTGCGTTTCGCCGACTACCTCGACGTGATGTACATTCCGATGGCCGAAGAGCTCGTGATCTTCATTTCCGCGTTCGTGGGAGCGTGTATCGGTTTTCTCTGGTACAACAGCTACCCGGCGCAGGTATTCATGGGCGATACGGGAAGTCTTGCATTGGGCGGAATCATTGCCGTATTTGCGATCTCCGTCCGTAAAGAACTGCTCATCCCGGTATTGTGCGGAATCTTCCTGGTCGAAAACCTGTCGGTGATCATGCAGGTCGGCTACTTCAAATACACGAAGAAACGTTTCGGCGAAGGACGACGGATCTTCCGGATGGCGCCGCTGCACCATCATTTCGAGCAGAAGGGCTGGACCGAGCCGCAGATCGTNNGGATGGCGCCGCTGCACCATCATTACCAGAAAAAAGGCCTCCATGAAGCAAAGATCGTTTCCCGCTTCTGGATCGTAGCCGTATTGCTGGCAGTAATCACCATCGTAACCCTGAAGCTGCGTTAATGAACCTCGAAGGCAAAATAGCGGTTATCCTGGGCGCCGGCGAAAGCGGT
>DJFN01000096.1 GCA_002432085.1 Flavobacteriales bacterium UBA5871 | reverse complement strand
ACGCCTTTACGATACGCTGACCGGTAAAGAGCCGCTGTTCGAGAACACCGTGTTCGACGACCGCACGCGCCAGCTGATCAAGGGATCGAAAATTCCGATCGGGATCGTGATCGACAAGGATCTCGAAAAGGTGGAAAACGTCTTCCTGCCGATTTTTTCGATCCAGGACAGCTTCCTGCTCGTCTACGCGCAAAAGCTCATTCACCACAGCGATGCCCGCATTACGATCCTCGATGCGGCCGGCGTGATCAAACAGCACCCGGAGCTGAAAGAATCGATCCGGTCCGTGGAGCAGGTTGCCCCGAACAACATTATCCTGCGCCAGGAAAACAAGCTCGACCGCGACTTCATGCAGCAGCAGGACCTCATGCTGATCAGCCATGAAAGCTGGAAAAAAGCGGTGGAAGCGCATAGTTTGTGGTTGACGCATACGCCGTCGGTGTTGATTATGAAACCGTGATCTCTGACAAGAATTGAAAATGTAAAATGTAAAATTGAAAAGTGCGGAGCTTTTCCATTTTCAATTTTACATTATTCAGAGTTGTGATAGGAGAGTGGCGCGTACAGATTGTTCCCATTCCTCTAGTAGAATGCTCAAAAGAATACTATCCCGTCGTCCGCCTTCGAGGTTGGGCATATGGCTTCGGATAATGCCTTCGACCGTGCAGCCGATCTTTTTCATAGCGGCTATGCTGCGTTCGTTGCGGTTGTCGGCGCGAAATTCCACGCGGGCCATGTTCCAGGATTCGAAAGCGTGTTGTAACAACAGGAATTTGCAGTGCGTGTTCAATCCCGTTCCGCGAAAGGCTTTACCATACCACGTATAGCCCAGCTGTAAATAGCCATAGGCTGGCTGAATGTCGTAGAATCGGGTAGAGCCGGCCACTTTTCCGGAAGCCTTATCGATAACGGTAAACGGGTAACTGTCGCTCTTTTCTTTTGCTGCCAATGCGTGTTCGACGTAAGCCTGCATATTTTCTCTGCCATGTGCCGGCAACAGCGAATACTGCCAGGTATCCTGCTCTGTTTCGGCGTACCGGACATACGCTTCGAGATCGTCACGACTCAGTGGCTGCAAAAGCACTTTTTCCGATTCCAGGATGATTTCCGGTGCGAACAGGTCGTTCATGCGCAAGGGTTTTGCTAAATGTAGCAACTTCCCGTTAGTTCGATGCGTATATTTGTTCGGACCATGCGCAACAGAATAACCTTCACCCGGAAAGAACGTATCCTGCTCGGCGGCTGGTTTCTGCTGCTCTGGATCATCGTCTGGCTGCGGGCCGCACTTGTTCCCGTGGTTCCCGATGAAGTGTTTTCCTACTTCCTTTATGGTGAATCGGGATTCTACTTCCCGCCTGAAGCGCAGATCGATGCCAATAACCATGTCGTTAATTCCTTTTTGACACACGTTTCCGTGAGCTGTTTCGGCCATTCGCTGCTGGCCATCCGTTTGCCGAATGTGCTGTGTTTCGTCGTTTACTTCGTTTCCATCGTGGGGATCAGCAAACAATTGCCCACCAAAGGTGGTTTCTGGATCAGCCTGTTTTCTTTTTCGGGTATTTTCTACCTGCTCGAATTCTTTTCCCTGTCGCGCGGCTACGGCATGTCGTTCGCCTTTCTGTTGCTTGGCATCTGGCAGCTGATGGTATTGCAGAAACAATTCCGCTGGAAAAATGTGCTGGTGTTATTACTTGCGACGATTTTAGCGCTTGGTAGCAATCTCTCGCTGTTTTTCTGCTTCTCCGTCATGACAGCCTGGCTGGTTTTACTGCTGGCCGGATTTATCCGCCAGAATGGGAAACGAACGATTGTTCCGGCGTTATTGACACTAGGCGCATTTGGCGGCGTTCTGCTGTTTTTCTACAATTACATTGTTTTCCTGAACAACCGCGATATGCTCTATTACGGCTTGCAGGATGGCTTTCCGTATGCGTCGCTGCAAACCTTGCTGATCGAGCTCACGACCGTCGATTTTCCGTGGATGTACTGGTTCCTGCTAGTGCTGTCGGCGGCAATCGTCTTACTGGCAATCGGCCGTTTGTTCGGTCAGAAGCTGTGGAAAAGCATTACCGATAACCGGTTCGTGTTCCTCACGTTGCTGCTGGCCAACCTGGCGGGAATTTTCTATTCCGTTTACAAAATGGATGCCGCGGCACCATCCGACCGTACGGCGGCACATCTGATTCCGCTCTTCATTGGCGCGGGCGTTTTTCTGCTGCCCTCGTTTACGAAAGATCGCTGGTTGAGCTGGTCGCAGCTGGTGTTTTTGCTCTTTCCGCTGGTTTCGTTCAGCACGTTCAGTCTGTATTCCAACCATTTCTGGATAGACGACCGCATCGACCACAGAGCTTACGAGATCCTGCTGGAAGAAAGCGCCAGGGCACCGAAGCCTGTAACTATTTCCGGATTTCGCTACTTCGATCGGATGTACGCGTTCGAAAACCTGCAGATGGAGAGCAAGCTGCCGGCCTACGATGTCGAAACCTGGCCGAACGATTGCTCCGACTTTTTCCTGCTGACGCCCGGGGAGCTGCGGATGAACCGTCACAAAACGAAGAATTACAAAATCCTGTTCCGCGATCCGTATTCCGGAAACCTGCTGCTGAAACGCAACACCTTTCTTCCCCGGAAAGCAGTCGCCAGACGCTGGTCGACCGCCGAGCCCGATTCGCTCGAGTTCCTGAACCTCGGCAGTTTTGCGATCGATTCGCTCTCATCCCGCAACATGATCGCCGATATTAAATGTCGTTTCCAGTTTGAAGGAAGCGGAGAGCGTTACATCGCCACGGCCGCGTTGTTCGATAAAGACCTCAACTTGCTGATGCTGAAAGAATCGTTTCACCTCAACCAGCTCAAAACCGACTGGGACAACCGTTCCGTAACCCGTTTTTCCATTCCGTTCTGCAACCTTCCGCCCGAAACGCGTGAGATCCGGTTGTACATTTTCAACGACAAGAAATCGCTGCACGGAAAATTCCAGGCGCTGACAACACTCTATCAATTAGGACAGTAAGATTTCAGAACTTTAAGATTCAGGAGGTTGTCTCCCGTGTGTCTTGCAGAACAGGTTGATAATCAATTCGAATTTTGCAATTGTCCTGCCGCTGTCTCTTTTGGCTTAGTCTTGATATCCTGAAGTCCAACTTTTTCACTAAAACGTTATTTTCTAAATCAAAATGCTCTATTTTCGTTCAGCGGAATGGAATGACCATCCGTCTTAACACATCTTAAACTGCTTAAATCATGAGAAAGTTCCTCTTCGGATGGAATGGAATCCTGACTGGATTCATTTTGTCCATTTCCACACTCAGTTTCGCACAATACCAGAACCTGGCCGTTCAACCACGGTTCGATGCGGTGTACACGCAATTGTACGGACCAATTTACAACATTGCTTCCACCAGCAATGATATCAATGACCAGGGACAGCTGACCTGGAATAAAGCAAATTTATATCAGCAGGGATGGGTACAGGTAGGAAGTACCCAGATATGGACCTATACGCAAGCGTGTAAAGATTCCCAAAGTGCGCTTGGCTCGACCCGCTCCGGATCGCTGGAAGCGTTGCTGCGCATGTATGAAGCGACTTGTGACATGAAGTACATCTGGGAATTCATGGAACAGGCGACCCATGTCATTAACTGCCGGGCCGATAAAGTAACGCCGCAGCAATCCGGATCGCCGTACTTATTTATACATCAGGTTCCATGGCATGGACGCATTCTCCAGGCGTTGTCGCATTTTGTTTACCTCGTGAACAGCAAGAATTTGGGATCTACAATTATTCCGCTTGCTCATCGTCCCAACTTTAACAACAAAACGACCATAGGCGAGTATTCAAGTGCGATGAACACCCAGAACAAGGAAATGATGAACTTCCTGCTCGGCCGTTTGTGGAGAGGTTCTGACGAATGTATCTGCAAGCCAACCACTATTTCAGATGTCTGCGGGAATGGCAGTTTCGACACCGGAACGACGAAAAATATCAGTGAATTGAACTTCCAGGCTCCTTACGGCTGTGCGCTGATTTATATGTACCTGTCGAATCCTACGGAAATTTCCACTTATGCTGTTAAGGCTGTAGAAATGGCGCGTGCCTATCTTGTTACACGAAACGGAATTCTGAACTACAACAGCACTTATAACAGTTATTACTGGTGCCACGACGGGTGGCAATTGTCCCGGCCAAATACGTCGTCTTCCTGGGTAGCTGAAAATGATCATTATGAAGACATCGGACACGCTGCTTTCGACATTGATTTCCCGCTGCTCTACAACAAGTTTTACAATAGTTTCTACCCGGCGATCACAGGCGGACAATATTTTGAGAATTACCAAATGGTGCGTTTCAGAAATCAATTCACGAACGTGATTTACAATTCAGCTACAGCAAGCACCTGCAATTCCATACAGCAAACATTTGATTGCAATGTGGTGGGATCCTGTATATACCATTATGGACCAACCACCTATACGTCTTACCAGATGAACGCCAAAAACTGGACGAATTTCTATCTGTATGATAACGTTACCGGTGCACAGGGTACTTATAGTGTTTACCCGATCATCATGGACTATTTTATCGCTGTGGAATCCTGCCTGCCAATCAATGAAGCAAATTATGGTGGCGCTGGTATTACTGGTCTGGCTGATATTGTCGTAGCGAATTATGATAAGGAGAACAGAGGACCGTGTAACCAGATTGGAGTTGAGCCAAAAAGCGCGGTTGCCGAGCCTGATTTCGCATGGGTAAACCCGGTTTCATCTCATTTCACCATTCCTGCATCGCTGGAAGCGAAGAACGTTCAGGTGTTCGATATGAAAGGAGCGCCGCAGAACATTACGATCGAAGGCGAGAACTACCTGACCGGAAATCTTCCTGATGGGAACTACATCGTAGTCATGGAAATCAACGGAGCAACGCTGCGCAAGCGCCTCGTGGTGTTGAAAGGCAATTGATTGCTTGTTTCAATAAAATCTGTCAAGCTCCGGTTCGCTCAGGTGGATCGGAGCTTGTTATTTATCACCCAACTATCAACTTCTAACTTCCAACTCAGAAACTCACCAACTCCAAACTACATCGGGTGGTCGCGGCCTTTTTCCTCATATAACGGGTAAATCACCGCGCTCGATTTGCTCAGAGCGAATTCGTCCAGCGAATCGTCGGCAAGGATAAGGTTCTTATCGTCGATCAACGGCGAAAGAATCACTTCCAGCAGTTCGTAAGCGCCGTGCAGAACGATGCTTTTTTCCATGTTCAGCACCGGACTTTCCTCATAACGAACCTCGCACATCCCACAGCTGGAAATCAGCTTCCGGATCGCGAGGCGAATTTCTTCCAGCGTCTCCGCCGAGGTCGTACTGTCGACAAAAAACTCCATATCAGCTCATTGTTATCCAATCAAGTTAAAACATTTGCTGCTGCGTCCGCTCTTATTAAGAATTTTTCGGTTTCCTGTTTCTCAGTCTTCCGGTCTCCAGTCTTGCGGTCTTCCCGTCTTTTTTTGATTTGAGAACCGACTGCAAGACTGGAGACCGGCGACTGCAAGACTGAATAAGTCGTATTTTTGTCCAAAACCGAAACACATGAAATTACGCCAGGTTCCACTGGAGCAGATCAACCGCTTTAACGCCAACACCATGATGGAAGTGCTGGGCATTCAGTGCACCGAGTTGGGCGAAGATTACCTGGTGGCGACCATGCCGGTGGATCATCGGACGCACCAGCCGATGGGCTTGTTACACGGTGGCGCCAGCGCAGCATTGATCGAAACGATTGGTTCCATGGGCTCGACTTTGCTCATCGATCTGTCGAAAGAAGCGCCTGTCGGGATCGAGATCAATGCGAACCACATCGGCGGTGTGAAATCGGGTTCTGTGAAAGCGGTCGGGAAGATTGTTCACGCAGGCAAGCGAACGCATCTCTGGCAGGTCGATATTTACGACGAAACGACCGGGAAACTGATCTGCACCGGACGTCTGACCATTATGATCGTTCCGCGGTCATGAGTGATCAGATCCGCTACCGGCTTCCCGGAACAACGAACATTCACTCGGCTGCCGGAACTTTTGTCGCCTTGCCGAACAGCGCTCCGGCCAACGGTTTTGTGATCACCGATTTTCTTCACCAGCAGGTTTTCCAGTTCAACGAAGAGCCCGATACTGTTCCCGAATGGCATGTCTACGAACAACAACCGGTGGTGATCTCACCACGCGATTACCAGATCGAAGCGCAGGCGATGTTACATGCTTTTCCCGTTATGGAAGTCGAAAAAGCGGTCTATTCGCGTGTGAAACAGGTCAGCTTTTCCATCGAAAAGGCAGAAGCTTTGTTCAGATTGCTCGAGCAAACCTACCCGCAGGCTTTCGTCTACCTCGTTTCGTCGAAGCTTTTCGGGACCTGGATAGGAGCAACGCCGGAAGTTTTGCTCGACGTCGAAGAAACGACGCTGAAAACCGTGGCGCTGGCTGCGACGCATCCTTCCTCAGACGATTACGACTGGACGGAAAAAGAGCTGCACGAGCACCATTACGTCGTTCAGGCGGTGGAAAAGGTGTTGAAGCGCAATGACTGCACGCTGCTTGAAAAAGAAGGACCGTTTGCCGTTTACGCGGGGCCGGTTCAGCATCTCAAAACGACTTTCAAAGCGCAGCTGGGCGAAACGCCTTCGTGTAATGTGGCCATGGACCTGCATCCGACACCGGCTGTTTGCGGAACACCGCGTATGGCTGCGCTCGACCTCATCGTATCGCGGGAAATGCACGATCGGTTCCTCTACACGGGTATCATCGGCATTCATTCCGAAACCGAAAGCAAATTGTTTGTCAACCTCCGTTGTGTCNNGGAGAAAGCCTATATTTATGTCGGCGGCGGCTACACCATCGAATCCATTCCCGACCTCGAGTGGGAAGAGACCGAAAATAAGGCCCGCACACTCCTCAATTGCATGGAAAAACTGTAGCTTTGGCTTCACAAAAAAACCGGATGAAATCAAGCGCCAAACTGGAAGTACAATTGATCGTGGATGCCTGTCTCAAAGGCGGAGTTACCCATATCGTACTGTCGCCAGGCTCGCGCAACGCACCGTTATCGATCGCTTTTGACGAACACCCGGATTTTACCACGTTTGTCGTTCCGGACGAGCGCGCAGCGGCGTTTTATGCAATCGGTATGGCGCAGCAATTGCAGCAGCCGGTTGCTATCGCCTGTACGTCCGGCTCGGCTCCTTTGAACTATTTTCCGGCTGTTGCAGAAGCTTATTATCAAGGAATTCCGCTCGTGATCCTGACAGCCGACCGTCCGCGGGAATGGGTTGACCAGGGCGATGGACAAACCATCGTGCAGGAAAATATGTACGGAACTCACGTACTTTCTGCCATTCAGCTCACGGCCATTCACAATGAAGAGCAACGCTGGCTCTTCGAGCGCCAGTGTGCCGAAACGATCCAGAAAGCCAATGGCAAGCGAAAAGGGCCGGTACATCTGAACATTCCGTTCAGTGAGCCGCTTTATCCGGTAACGGAAAACGTGGAGACCATTCAGCAATGGATTCATTATGCGGAAGGCGAAACTGTTTTGTCGGCCGCTGAAAAAGCGATCGTTACTGATAAATGGAACCGTTCGACCAAACGCATGGTGATCTGCGGACAGATGTCGCACGATTCGGAACTGGAACAAGCATTGATAAAGCTGGCGGAAGATTCGTCGGTTGTAGTTGTGGTGGAACATTTGTCCAACCTGCGTCATCCGTCGTTTATTCAATGTACCGACAGAACGTTGAACCAGCTCCCGACCGAACTGGAAGCTTCTCAGCCCGATCTGCTCGTTGTTCTCGGCGGCGCGATCGTTTCCAAGCGAATCAAAGCGTTCCTGCGGAATGTTCCGGGACTGGAAGCTATTCGCATCGGCTATGATTTTCCGTTTATGGATACCTTCCGGGCATTGACTTTCACCAGTGCGAGCAATCCGACCGAATTCATCCGTTTACTGGCTTCATTGGAAGGAAAAGCACCTTCGACCTTTGGAACGGCCTGGCAAAAACGCTTTGAAGCGTCTATTGAAAACCACAAAAATTACATCGCCAATTGTCCTTTTTCAGACCTGAAAGCCATGGATACCGTTTGGCGTTTATTGCCTGAAAACGGTCAGGTTCATATCGCCAACAGCTCGATCNNGAGCCGAAAAACCAGCTATACTGGTGTAATCGGGGAGCAAGCGGCATCGACGGAAGCTCATCTACGGCCTGCGGTGCAGCATTGATAGATAACCAACGCCCGCACGTGCTGCTCAGCGGCGATATGTCGTTCTTCTACGATTCCAACGCGTTCT
>DJFN01000241.1 GCA_002432085.1 Flavobacteriales bacterium UBA5871 | reverse complement strand
TAGGCCTGCAACGAAACCGTTACGCCTTCCACACCTCCGACCGGAATGGCTTTCAGGAAACGGCCATAAGCCACACTTCCCGACAAAATTCCCTTCGATGGTTTCACTTCCACACCCCCGCCGAGAAAAAGCGCCCCGCTCAGAGAGTGCTCGCTGAATTCCATAGAACGATAGCCCGCGTGAACGGTTATCCATTTGTAGCGTGGACTAATCCCGAACTGGTTGAACGGCTGACTGAATTTGTCCAGTCCGTGTGTAAAATTCTTATCCTGCTGGGTAATTGTGAAATTGAACGGGCAGGAAATTTTGCCCAGGATCGTAATGTTGAGATTGCCATTCAGAGCCCAGTAAAACGGGTCGCGGCGGCTGGCAATTCCTTCTGCACTGTAAAAAACGGAAGTAGCCCCAAGACCGCCCTGAATGGTTACGGGATCCTGGTGCAACAGATCTTTTGCATCCTTAACAACGTTCTCTACGTCTTGGGCAGAGGCAGTCAGGGATAGCAACAGTAGTAGAATAGTTAGTTTTATGGTCAAAAAGGCGCGTGTTGGTTCCCCAAAAATAGTTAAAATTTGGAATAAGCAATTGAATCGCACCGGTTTAAAGTCGATCTTGATTGTTTAACTGTTATCGTTGTGTCAACAGAAAGTATGGACGAATTACTGACCCGCATACGGAACTGCCATTTGTGTAGCGACAATCTGCCTTTTCCGCCGAGACCGGTTGTTCAGGCCGGCGCGCAATCGCGTATTCTGATCATCGGACAGGCCCCCGGCATGCGTGTTCAGCAAACAGGAATCCCGTTCAACGACCCGAGTGGCGATGAATTAAGACGCTGGCTGAATGTGACGCGGGAAGAATTCTACGACGACCGTCTTTTCGCCATTATGCCCATGGGGTTCTGCTATCCGGGAAAAGGTACTTCGGGCGATTTACCGCCGTGTAAGCTGTGTGCACCCGAATGGCACGGACAATTGCTCGATCGGATGCCCGACATCGGACTATCACTGCTCATCGGTCAGTATGCCCAAAAGTACTATCTTGGCGAACGCTTCGGGAACAACCTGACGGAAACGGTTCGCAACTTTGGCACGTTTTTACCGGATTATTTTCCGCTCGTACATCCGTCGCCGCGCAACCGGATCTGGCAAGCCCGGAATCCCTGGTTCGAAGAGGAAATCGTTCCGGCGCTGCGACAACTGGTAGACGAGCTGAAGCGAACAAACTAACGACACATGAGAATACTTCTTTCTACCGCCTTTTCGCTGCTGTTCTTTGCTACTTCCGCACAGGAAATGGAAAAAGATCCGATCGATCGCGCTGCTTTCCATTTGAACGGCGAGGTGAAAACACTTTCGGAAGAATCGTTCCGGGAAACGACCGGCACCAATGGAAAACCGACGCTTTCCAAAGGAAGATTGCATACCTGGGAACACGACTACCAACTTGAATTCGACGAAAAAGGAAACCTGCTGAAACGAACCAACCTGAATATCTCGGCGACTGATGGAAATGAAGCTTACACCTACGAAAACGGCCGTCTGGTGCAATTCGTGTCGACTTATCATATCACAAGCTACACTTACGACGAAAAAGGCCGTATCGCGGAAACGACCGTGAAAACCCGTGCGAAGCTGCCTTCGGAAGAAGATCAGCCAAGTCAGCACGTAAGCTGGGTTTACAATGAACAGAATCAGGTGGTCAAAAAGATCCATTACGACTTGCTGGAAAAAAGCAGCGAAGTGCAGAACCTGCGCTACGAAAAAGGCCTGCTCGTTTACGAAGAAATGGCTGCGGAAGATTACAGCTACAGAGACTGGTTCGAATACAAATACGATGCAGCCGGAAACCTCATCCAGATGACCTGGAGCGATGATGAAGACGGTTTACTCGAGCGCACGACTTACAGCTATACAGACGGAAAGCTCACCGGCGAAAAATGGG
Source organism: Flavobacteriales bacterium UBA5871 (assembly GCA_002432085.1). Taxonomy (GTDB): domain Bacteria; phylum Bacteroidota; class Bacteroidia; order Flavobacteriales_D; family Crocinitomicaceae; genus Fluviicola. The sequence goes on along the minus strand of DJFN01000241.1, from coordinate 10,652 downwards.
AGCTCTTCGACGAAGGCGAATCAGAGGGCCACATCGAATACACCTACGTCGATGGCAACCCGGTCAAGATCACTGAGGTCGACGACGAAGGCAAAATCGCTCAGACCGTTATCAACTCCTATACCTTCGACAAACACGGCAACTGGACTTCCTGCCGGAGCGTCGTCGGAAAAACCGTTTATGTGATCAAGCGAAAGCTGGAGTACTATTGACATCTGAGATTTTTTCTTACCACAAAAGTCAGGTTATGTACTAGTATGTTGAAAGCGCTCTCCGCCGCGGCGGAGACCTACACAAAAGAGATTAAATGATGATGCTCTGTTTGCAAACACCCCGATTCGGGTGGTTTTAGTAGCGTCTTTTGTGTAATCAGCCGTAGGCAGATGCTTCGAACTACACACAGCTCATCAAATAATCTCTGTGCCTTTTGTGGTGAAATATTCCCAACGAAAAGTCGTAGCTTTGATAGAAGACCAAAACGAAGCATATGAAAGCAACGCCATACCTCAGCAACGGACTCTGGTTCGACAAAGAAGCCGAAGCAGCAGCACGGTTCTACGTTTCCATCTTTCCGGATTCAGCAATCGATAGCATCACGCATTACGGGAAAGAAGGATTTGAATTCCATCAACAACCCGAAGGCAGCGTGATGGCCGTAGCATTTAACATCAGCGGAGCGGAATTCACGGCGATCAACGGCGGACCGATTTTTCAGCTCAACGCGTCCATTTCCTATTTCATCCTTTGTCAGACCGAAACGGAAGCCGACCGCTACTGGGAAGCGTTCTCCGACGGAGGGAAAGTCCTGATGCCACTCGATAAATATCCGTGGGCCGAAAAATACGGCTGGATCCAGGACCGTTTCGGGTTGTCATGGCAGATCATGATCGCGCGGGACCACAGTCCGGAACAACTGCTCATGCCTTCATTGCTGTTCAACGGCGATCAGCAGGGAAAAGCCGAAGAAGCCGTTCAGTTTTATACATCCGTTTTTCGCGGAACGACCGACATGATCATCAAGCCCGAAGAAGGCCCGATGAAAGGACAGGTGGAATACGCGCAGTTCAAACTACTTGGAGAAACATTATCAGCTATGGACAGCAGCGTTCCCATGAATATGCCGTTCAACGAAGCGCTTTCGCTGATCGTGAATTGCCGTACACAAGCCGAGATCGATTATTACTGGAAATACCTTACCGAAGGCGGACAGGAAGTTCAATGCGGCTGGCTGAAAGACAAATTCGGCGTTTCCTGGCAGGTGACACCTGTTCAGCTCGAAGAAATGCTCAAGCATCCGGATAAAGAACGCACCGAGCGCGTAACGAAAGCTTTTATGGCAATGAAAAAGCTCGACATCGAAGCGCTCGAAAAAGCTTTCAATGAATGATTCATCGCGTTGAGCCAACCGATCATGCAGCTATCGTCGATCTCTGGGAAGCATCCGTCAGAGCGACGCATTATTTCCTGGAACCGGAAGACATCGTGTATTTCAAACGACTCGTTCCCGGCTTTCTGTGCGATGTCGAGCTGCGTTGTACAAAAAACGAAGACGGCAAAATCACCGGTTTCCTGGGCATTCTCGGTCCGAAGATCGAAATGCTCTTCCTTCATCCCGATGAGCGCGGAAAAGGATTGGGAACGCTCTTGCTTCGCTATGGTATTGATGAGCTACAGGCAACCGAAGTCGACGTGAATGAACAGAACGGACAAGCCGTGGGCTTTTACCAGCATGCCGGTTTTGAGACCTTCGCGCGTTCGGCAACCGATCCGATGGGCAAGCCCTTCCCTATTTTGCATATGCGATTGCGGCAATAAAAGGTTCCATCCATAAACGATAACAACATGACACATACCTATCATATTTCCGGAATGACTTGCGGCAGCTGCGAGGCCACCGTTAAAAGCCGTTTATTAATGCATCCGGACGTGCTCGAAGTTGAAGTTTCAAGAGAAAACCAGACAGCCGTTGTCACGATGGATACACACGTTACCGTAAATGAGCTGCAGCAGGCGCTCGGCGGAAGCGAATCGAAGTACACCATCGAAGCACAGGGGCATAGCGAAATGCAGGAACAGACCAAAAGCTGGTTCAAGACCTATCGTCCGATTTTACTGATATTCGGCTACATAACAGCTGTGACTGTTCTGATCCAGTTTGTACAAGCCGAATGGAATTTTATGCAGTGGATGACGCATTTCATGGCCGGGTTTTTCCTCGTTTTCTCCTTCTTCAAGCTGCTCAATCTGAAAGGATTCGCCGAAAGTTACGCCATGTACGACGTGATTGCCAAACGCTGGAATGGCTGGGGCTACGTTTACGCATTCATCGAGCTAGGACTCGGGCTGGCCTATCTGACCGACATCTACCCGCTGGCTGTGAATGCAATTACGTTCGTGGTAATGTCGATAAGCTTGCTGGGCGTTCTGCAAAGCGTTCTGAACAAGCGCGCGATCCAATGTGCCTGCCTGGGAGCCGTTTTCGACCTGCCGATGAGCACCGTGACCATTATCGAAGACGCGTTGATGATCGCCATGAGCGCCGTAACGATCCTGATTATGCTCTGACCGATTCCGGACGCGTTGTTTTTCTTACTTTTAGGGAACAACATAACTGTATGGAAACGATTACTATTCCCGAAGACATCAGGGTGTTCTGTAAAACAGCCGATTCCTTCCCGGACGACATTATGACGGCCCATCAGCAGCTGCATGCTATTGCACCGTTTACGGAAAATCGTCACTATTTTGGGCTTTCACGACCGGAAAACGGTGAGATCGTCTACAAAGCCGCTGCACAGGAAAACTATCCCGGCGAAGGCGATTCGTTGAAATGCGAAACACTCCTAATCAAGAAGGGGCGGTATCTGTGCATCGAAGTAGCGGATTACATGAATCATCCCGAACAGATAGGAAAAGCGTTTCAGCAGCTCACCGACCAACCGGGACTCGATCCGCAAGGCTACTGCGTAGAGCGCTACCTCAACATGAAGGATATGCAATGTCTGATCCGTCTCGACAATCCCGGATGCTGATATCTTATATTCTGAAGTCTTAATCCTAAAAATCCAATCATGAAATTCGATCCTGCAAAATCCCTCGAGATCCTGGAACGCACGCCCGCTGCACTCGAGCTTCTTCTGAACGGTCTTTCCGACGACTGGACAACCAATAACGAAGGCGGCGAAAGCTGGAGCGTCTATGACGTGATCGGTCACTTTGTTCACGGCGAGCGCACCGACTGGATGGCACGCATGGAGATTATTTTATCCGGTAATTCCGATAAAACCTTTGCCCCGTTCGATCGTTTCGCGCAATTCCACGAAAGCAAGGGCAAAACGCTGGCAATGCTGTTGGAAGAATTCAAAACGCTGCGACGGGAAAACCTCGGGAAGTGGCGATCGAAGGGACTCACGGCCGCAGACTACTCTCGAACAGGTATTCATCCGGTTTTCGGGGAAGTAACGCTTTCACAGCTGATCTCGACCTGGGCCGTTCACGATCTCAATCACTTGTCGCAGATCGCCCGCGTGATGGCACATCAATACAAAACGGAGGTCGGGCCGTGGTACGAATACTTGCCGTTGTTACAGCCGCGGAATAAAGAAGCGTAATCAGTTGAAAAACGCGTACATCAGGATATTGGCGCCCATTTGAAGTGCCATTTTGCGCTTTTCTTCGGAATCGTTGTGAACCTCTTTGTCTTTCCAGCCATCGCTGAGATCGGTTTCATACGTATAAAGGCAAACCAAACGCCCTTCGACGATAATTCCAAACGCCTGCGGACGCTTGCCGTCGTGCTCGTGGATCTTCGGTAAACCGTTGAAATTGTATTTCTGGTGAAAGATCGGGTGATTGAAAGGCAATTCAACCAGGTCGTTATTCGGGAACACTTTCTTCAGCTCCGTACGGATAAACTGGTCCATTCCATAATTGTCGTCGATGTGCAGAAAGCCGCCACCCAACATATAAGTGCGCAGGTTTTCCGCTTCAGCCATTGAAAAAACGACGTTTCCGTGACCGGTCATGTGAACCAGCGGATAGGCGAAAATTTCCGGACTTCCGGCTTCTACATACGGCACATCCTTGGAAATCGACGTTCCGAGATTCGAATTACAGAACTGGATGAGATTCGGCAACGCCGTCGGATTGGCGTAATAATCACCGCCGCCGTTGTATTTCAGGACCGCAAGCTGGTAAGTTCCCTGCGCAAACGTGCCGAAGGAACACAAAGCAAAAACGATAGCCAGGATCTTTTTCATGTCGTTTATTTTACAAGCGCCAATGTCGCAGCTACCATTCCGGCGGTTTCCGTTCGCAGGCGCGACTGGCCTAAATGTACGGCTTTATAGCCATTTTCCAATGCCAGCTGTACTTCTCTCGGACTGAAATCGCCTTCGGGCCCGATCAGAATCGGCAAACCGGTTGCAATCTCCGAAACAGCCAGTTTTTCACTGTCCATGCAATGGGCAATTCCACCTCCTGGAAAATCGCGGATGAACTGTTCCACCGATACGATGGGATCGATCTGCAAAAGGAAATCATGCTGGGCCTGCTTCATCGCCGAAATCGCCACCCGTTCGATACGGTCGTATTTCAATTGCACGCGCTCGGAATGATCGCCCTGTAAAAAGCTCAATCGCGTAGCACCGATCTCCACGATCTTCTCCACCATCCATTCCATACGGTCCATGTTCTTTGTCGGAGCAATCGCCAGATGGAAAGCCTGAGCCGGTCGTTCTTTTTGTTCGCGTTCAACCGTTTCAACCAGGCAGCGTTTTGGGTGCGCTTCCACAATCTGTGCGGTCACGATCAGGCCTTTCCCGTTGAGCAGCAACATGCTCTCGCCTTCTTCCATGCGCAAAACGCGTACGATGTGCTTGGATTCTTCTTCCGGCAATTGGAAACGCCCGGTTCCGGGAATATCGGCGATGAAAAACCGGCGCATCAGTTCATGAGTTTAAAGAGCATTTCGCGCATGAGCTCGCCATCGTTGAAAGTAGCATTGCCTACGCCTTTCGCTTTCAGATCGTATTCGTGTAATACAGCCACGTTGTTGGCCAGCACTTTCGGCGGATACAGGTTTGCGGCCTGCATGAGCTGCTTGGCAACGAACGGATGTACACGCAAAGCCGACGCAACGGCATCCGGCGATTTATTCGGCAGAAAATGGATACGCATCAGGTTCGAATAGAATCCGAACAGCGTCGAAATAATCGCAATAATGGAATGGTCTTTCGGATTGCGCTCGAAGTAATGAGCGATCTGGAAAACCTTCAACGTATCGCGGGCTGCAATGGCGTTCGTGAGCTCGAAATTGTTGTAATCCTTGCTGATGCCGATGTTTTCCTCGATATGGATATCGCTGATGCGCGTTCCTTTTTCAAGGATGATGCTCAGTTTTTCCAGCTCGTTGACAATCCGTCCGAGGTCATTTCCGAGGAATTCGTTCAGCAATGAAGCCGCTTTGGAAGTAATATCGTAGCCGATGCCTTTCACGTAGTCGGCAATCCAGTCGTTGAGCTGGTAATCGCGTACTTTCTCGGATTTGAACACCAGTCCGGTATTCGCCAGCTCTTTCACCATCTTGCGCTTGCCGTCGAGACTTTTGTATTTGTGGCAAAGCACCAGAACGGTCGTCGGATTCGGATTTGCACAATAGCTTTCGAGCGCGTAGATGTCTTTCATATCCTGCGCTTCCCTTACAACGACTAATCGTCGCTCGGCCATCATCGGATAACCTTTGGCTTCGCTGGCAACGGTCATCGGATCGCTATCCCGGCCGTAGAAAACGGTTTGATTGAAATCGCGCTCGTGTTCTTCCAGGCAATGTTCGAGAATGGCATCGCTGATCGCATCGATGAAAAACGGCTCTTCTCCGTGCAAGGCGTAAACAGGCTTGAATTGCTTGTTTTTGATGTCTTTGATAATCGCCTTGTAATCCATGATTTCAAAAATACGAGAAACCCGTTAAATAGCGATTCACCTTTTCGGAAAACATTTTATCACCAGCGGAATCTATGATTTAAATATAACTTTCCGCTGAAAATAAATAAAATCATCTTTAGCGGAAAATAGGTATATTTACCAAGATTCCGCTGGCAATAAACTTCATGAACAACACCACAATCATAGGCAGAGAGCCCGAAATTGCTGCAATAAACGCAATTATGCGATCAACGGGCAGTCATCTTATTGCCGTTACAGGCCGAAGAAGAATCGGCAAAACTTACCTCATCCGTTCTTATTTCCGGGAACAGATCGATGTAGAGCTGATCGGCGTCTTGAACGCGAACATGGAAACGCAGCTTCAGCAATTCGACTATGCCTTGCGGAAAAAAGAATCGAAGCGCAGCAAGCGAACCGCACCTGCCAATTGGATGGAAGCTTTTCAGCAGTTGATCGTTTATCTGGAAGCACGAAAGCCCAAACGGAAACAAGTGATCTTTATCGACGAATTTCCGTGGTTGGATACGCATAAGTCCGGTTTCCTCGGAGCTTTCGACTGGTTCTGGAACAACTGGGCCTCACAACGGAATATCGCCGTCATCATCTGTGGCTCCGCAGCTTCCTGGATGATCCGAAAAGTGATCAATCACCGCGGCGGGCTGCACAACCGCGTTACCGATCGCATTCACCTCGAACCTTTTACGCTAAAAGAAACAGAGGCATTTCTGAAATACAACAAGGTTTCGCTCGACCGCTACCAGATCGCCACGCTTTACATGGCATTAGGCGGCGTTCCGCATTACCTGAAGGAGATTCGGCGTGGTGAAAGCGCTATGCAGGCCATTCAGCGGATCTGCTTCGACAAAAAAGGACTACTGGCCAACGAATTCGGTAACCTGTATACTTCGCTATTCAAAAAAGCCGACAACCACCTGTCCATCGTCAAAGCGCTGGCAAAAAAGCGAAAAGGTCTGACACGGGCAGAAATCATTACCGGTTCGGGATTAAAAGATGGCGGTACGCTCAGTCAGACGCTGGAAGAGCTGGAATGGTCCGGATTTATCGAATCCTACCTGCCGTTCGGGAAAGTCAAAAAGGAGAAATTATTCCGCCTGACCGACGAATATTCGCTTTTCTACCTCGTTTTCATGCACCAGAAGAAAAATGTCAACTGGATGCAGCTTTCAGCCGGCTCGACCTGGAAAAGCTGGTCAGGATACACGTTCGAATCCCTCTGCATGAAACACCTGCCGCAGATCAAACACGCGCTGGGAATCGGCGCCGTCTATACGGAATACAGCAGCTTCATCCACAAAGGAACGAAAGATGCGGCCGGCAGCCAGATCGACCTGTTGATCGATCGCCGGGACCACGTAATCAATATCTGCGAAATGAAATTCTCGGAAACGTCGTTCATCCTGACAAAAGCCTACGCAAACGAGCTGCGACAAAAAATGGCCGTCTTCCAATCGGAGACCAAAACCCGGAAAAGCTTATTTTTGACTTTTATTACAACTTTCGGCGTATCGCAGAATGCCCACAGCATCGGATTGGTACAGCAACAGGTTGTTTTAGACGATTTATTCCGCTCATGACCTTTTCTCCGTTGAACTTTCCACCGGCTCCTTTACAGCTCTCCCGAAAAGGTGAAAGTGTCTTCGTGCGCTGCGTCATCCGCAAGAAACAGCTGTTATTAACACCGGAAGAATGGGTTCGTCAGCACGCAATTCACTTTTTGATCGGAGAAAAACAGGTCCCGCTGGCCATGATCAATTCCGAGCACCTGGTGAATATCAACGGACAGGCGCGCCGCTGCGATATCGTTGTGTTTTCAAGAGAAGGCCAACCGCTGCTCATCGTCGAATGTAAAGCACCGTCAATTCAACTTTCTGAGCAAACGTTCTTACAGTTGAGCAATTACGTTCAGCAGCTCAAAACGCCCTATTTCTGGATGACAAACGGAAATCATCACGTTCAGGCGAGAATAGGAAAAAACGCGGTTGAATATCTGGAATTACTTCCAGCTTACGCTGAATGGACAATTGACAATTGACATTGAACAATTGACTTTGATCATCTGAAACAATTCCCGGTAAGAGCTTGAGAACTCGTTTTTTATCTGTAGCTTAAATAGATGAGAAAGAATTTAATCAAAGAAAAGAGCTTCGATTTTGCACTGGCAATTATTCATGAATCCCGCAATCTGGCAGATGAAAAGCGGGAATACATTTTATCCAAACAATTAATGCGAAGCGGTACTGCTGTTGGAGCGTTAATTCGTGAAGCCGAACAAGCTGAAAGCAAAGCCGATTTTATTCATAAGCTCTCCATTTCACTGAAAGAAGCGAATGAAAGCGAATATTGGATCGAACTGTTATACCAATCGGGTTTTATCAATGAAGCAACATTCGTACTGCTACGTAACCAGGTAGGTGAATTGAACCGCTTATTAATTGCGATTATCCGTTCCAGCAAACAAAATCTTCGAGCTAAAGCTTGAAATTGTCAATTGTCCAATGTCAATTGCTAACTGTCAATTTCAAGCTTGAACTCGCTCGTCTTATGAAACGTAATATCCGGATAATCCTTTTCCGCCATTTGAAGCAGGAAGGAAGTTTCGGCTAAGAAAACGTAATTATCGTCCTTGTCTTTCGCAATGTAGTTGGCTTTGGCGCGCAAAAAGTCGCTCAGTTGCTGCTCATTATCCGATGTGATCCAGCAAGCCTTGTGGTAGTTTTTCGGAACGAAACGCGCTTTTGCACCGTATTCATGCTCGAGACGGTAAGCGATCACTTCGAACTGCAGTTGTCCTACCGTACCGATGATCCGACGATTTCCCGGCTGCTGAATGAACATCTGCGCCACTCCTTCGTCCATGAGCTGCGTGATGCCTTTCTCCAGCTGCTTGGATTTCAGCGGATCGAGGTTTTCCAATTCCTGGAACAGCTCCGGCGAGAAGCTCGGGATGCCTTTGAACATAAAGCGCTCGCCTTCGTTCAGCGTATCGCCGATCTTGAAGTTTCCGGTGTCGTACAAACCGATCACATCGCCCGGGAAAGCTTCATCGATCACACTTTTATCCTGCGCCATGAACGAGGTCGGGTTCGGGAATTTGAATTTCTTGTCGAGGCGAACGTGGTTGTAGAACGTATTCCGCTCGAATTTCCCTGAAACGATACGAAGGAAAGCAATACGATCACGGTGTTTAGGATCGAGATTCGCGTGGATCTTGAACACGAAGCCGGAGAATTTCTTGTCCGTAGGTTCCATGCGCCCCATATCCGTATCGCGACCACGTGGCGACGGTGAAATGCGCACAAACGTGTCAAGCAATTCCTTCACACCAAAGTTGTTGACCGCCGAACCGAAAAATACCGGAGCTACATCGCCTGCAAGGTAATCTTCACGACTGAACGGATCGTAAACGCCATCCACCACTTCGAGCTCTTCGCGCAGCTCGTTTGCCGGACCTTCTCCAACGTATTCGTCCAGCTCAGACGACTGAATATCGCTCAACGAAACGACTTCCTTTTCGATCTTCGTTTTGTTGGAAGCAAAGAGGTTCAGGTTTTTATCGTAAATGTTGTAAACGCCTTTGAAACGGTCGCCCATACCGATCGGCCAGGCCAGCGGTCGCACTTTGATATCAAGCGACGATTCCAATTCATCCAGCAATTCGAACGGATCTTTTCCGTCGCGGTCCATCTTATTAATGAAAATGATCACAGGCGTTTTGCGCATGCGGCATACTTCCATCAGACGCTCGGTTTGCTCCTCAACACCATTCGCACAGTCAATCACAAGGATCACACTGTCGACAGCTGTCAGCGTACGAAACGTATCTTCGGCGAAGTCCTTGTGGCCCGGCGTATCGAGAATATTGATCTGCTTTCCCGAATATTCGAAAGCCATAACGGAAGTCGCAACCGAGATTCCACGCTGTTTTTCGATCTCCATGAAGTCGGAAGTCGCGCTCTTCTTGATCTTGTTGTTCTTCACCGCTCCGGCCGACTGGATCGCTCCACCGAACAGCAGAAGCTTTTCCGTCAATGTCGTTTTACCGGCATCCGGGTGAGAANNCCAAATGTTCTGCGCTTTTCAATCGCTTCCAGGTTGCTCATAGACAGATTTTCGAGGTGCAAAGATAGTCTACAATGGAAAAAGATAAATTGAAAATGCAAAATTGCCTTATTCATTCTGCATTTTGGCATTTCAATTTTACATTTGCTGTATGAACGTTCAGATCGAAAAAAGCTGGAAACAGCAGCTGCAGGAAGAATTCAAGAAAGATTATTTTCAAGCGCTGACGGATTTCGTCCGAAAGGAATACCAGGCACATCCAAACGCTATTTTTCCGAAAGGATCACAGATTTTCCGGGCGTTTGAAGCCTGTCCGTTCGATAATCTGAAGGTCGTTATACTGGGACAGGATCCCTACCCGACTCGCGGCCATGCTCACGGTTTGTGCTTCAGCTGCGATGCACACGTTCGTCCGCTGCCGAAAAGTCTGCAGAACATTTACAAAGAGCTGCAGGACGATCTCGGCATTCAGCCGCCGCCGAACGGCGATCTCAATTTCTGGGCGGAACAGGGCATTCTGCTGCTCAACAGCATCCTGACCGTTCAGGAAGGACAGCCGCTGAGCCACGCCAACCGGGGATGGGAAAAATTCACCGACGCCGTCATCGAAACGATCAACCGCGAAA
>DJFN01000220.1 GCA_002432085.1 Flavobacteriales bacterium UBA5871 | reverse complement strand
TTTGTTCATTACCTGAAAATAGAACGCAGCCTGGCCGAGAATTCCGTCTTCGCTTACCAGCAGGATGTGCTCAAGCTGCGCGATTGCTGTGAACGGCGCAAATTATCGCCCGAATCCGTTTCCCGGGAAGACCTCAAGGAATTCATCGCGATCCTGTACGACCTTGGACTAAGTCCGCGTTCNNCGTTCGCAAGCCCGGATCGTAAGCGGCTGGAAACAATTTTTCCAGTTCCTGATGATGGAAGATATCCGCACCGACGACCCCGGCGAAGGGCTCGATATGCCAAAAACAGGACGTAAGCTCCCGGAAGTGCTCACCATCGAAGAGATTGACCGGATCGTTGACATGATCGATTTAAGCACGGCGGAAGGACAGCGCAATAAAGCGATGATCGAAACGCTTTACGGCTGCGGATTGCGCGTAAGCGAGCTTGTGGGCTTACGCCTCGAAGATTGTTTTTTCGACGAAGGCTTTATTCGCGTCATCGGTAAAGGGAACAAGGAACGGCTGGTTCCGATCAATCCCGGAGCTGCGGAGGAAATCCTGCGTTATGTCGACACCGACCGAAAAGCGCTGAACATCAAAAAAGGCCACGAATCGTTTGTATTCCTGAATCGTCGCGGCGCGCAGCTCACACGCGTGATGGTCTTTACGTTTATCAAGAATTACGTAATGCTGGCCGGAATCCGGAAGAATATCAGTCCGCACACATTTCGTCATTCGTTTGCAACGCACCTGATCGAAGGCGGTGCCAACCTGCGCGCTATCCAGGATATGCTAGGCCACGAGAGCATTACAACGACGGAAATTTACACGCATCTCGATCAGCGCTATTTACGCGAGGCGATTCATTCGTTCCATCCACGGAACCAGAAGCATTCCTGATTCTAAAACGCCATATGCAATCCCATCTGTGGTATGAAATAGTACCGTTTCCGGGTATAACCGTCCGGAACGATAGCCGGTTGGAAATCCATACCGCCCATGAATCCTGCGCTAAACTGGAAACGATTCCAGTCGTAAGTGAAATGAACGCGCAGGTTCGCACTGACGCCAAAACGATTGATATGGATAGCCGTCGGTGAATGCGCCGTATCGCCCGAATCGCTCTGATAGTCATAATACGTTTGCTTCGCCTGCTGGAAATTGAGCTGCACCTGTCCGGCAGCGCGAAGGCCAAACGGTGATGTTCCGAAACGACGACGCCAGCTCATTCCTATTGGAATACTGAACGACGAAACAGTGTAGTGAGCTCTTTCGGCCGTTTGATAGTCAACCAACTCGTACATGCTGATGGTATCGTAATACAGGATGGAGTCCGGAATGTCGGGATGATAGACCGGAATGGAATCGACTCCTGCATAAACCGATTTGGTCTCAAAATGCTGGATCTCCATTTCATCGCGGCGCTGTCCGAAGCCAAGTCCGGAAGTCACAGCAATATTNNGATTTCCAGTGAAAGCAGGTACGAGCCTTTTTCGGAAATACCCAGATTATCGCCGGTCGTATTCAATCCGAATGAAGGTCCACCGTAAAGCGACAATTCCCAAAGCCGGGCTGGTACCGGTTTCAATTCGTTTTCCGTTATAGTGTGAGCTATCGGTTTTTGCGCTTCCGTGGAATCGACCGGTTGAGCAGTCTTCGTACTGTCGGCAGTTGCAACCGAATCGGAAGTTGTCAACGGTTTGGACCCGGAAGCCGAAGATTCGTTGGACGAAAACGCATTTCCGGGTTTATCAGAATCGGTCATTGCCAACAGCTCACCTTCGACCGATTGCCATTGGTTGACAGGAAACAATTGTGTTTGTTTATCATGCTGATTGCCGCGGTTTCGTTTGGTTATTTTTTTGCCGGAAGTCGTTCTGTAAGCTCTTAACCCGGGTTTCTGCTTCATAGCTACAGATGGCTGAACGCGTTGTATTTCATCACTGGCAATTGCAGTGACAGCTGTAGTTTGTTTCCGTTCAGTCGCCTGACTTTGGATCGATTTTTTCGTGTTGACCGGAATCGCTGTTTTTTCCGAAGCAAGCGACGGTCTTTTTTCCTGTTGTTTTTGCCCGTCGGAAAGCATAAAACCTGTCAGGATTGCTCCCAACAGGACCGGCAGCCATATCCAGAACGGAAATATACGCTTCCGACGCTCATCGAGGGCTTTGTCGATCGCCTTCTTGACACCGGCGGGTGGCATCACTTCAAAATCTCCCAAAGAAGACCTGAACAGCTCGTCTATGTCATTTCGCTCGTTCATACAGGTGATTTTTTCGACTCCAGAAGCTCGCGGATCATTTTCCGGGCTTTGAAGTATTGGGTTTTACTAGTATTCTCTGAAATACCGAGGTATTCCGCAATTTCCTTATGGGTGAGATTTTCGATCACATACAGGTTGAAAACCGTCCGGTATCCATCGGGTAATTCATTCAGGATTTGTAACAGGNNCACAGGTGCTGTTTCAGTCGCTCGGGATCTTCGGCAGGAAGATCTATTTCCTGCTGCTCTTCGAAAAAGGCGTCTTCTTCATGAAGCTCGAAGCGATAGGTGGTTTTAATGTAGGTCAGCGCAGCATTGATAACGATGGTCTTAATCCAGGCCGCCACCGGTTTTTCAGGTGTATACTGGTCACAGCTGCGGTAAATGCGAATGAATGCTTCCTGTAAAACATCCTGTGCATCGTCGTGACAGCGCGTATAACGCAGGCACACGCCGAACATAGCCGCAGAAAAGGCAGCATATACGGCATCGAATGCTTTTCGATCACCTTCCCGGAATTGTTTCAGTATGTCGTTCGTTATCACACAGCTGTATAAACGGCACGTATTCTGGCGTCCGTTTTCTTAGTTACCACGGGCAAAACAAATGGTTGTCTGAACGACGAAAAAAAAATCAGAATAGTTCGTTCTGGCTGATACGATCTTTAGCTTTCTGGACGAAATTTTCCAGCTGCTCGAAGAATCCGTTGCGCATACGCTGATTTTCGCCTGAGATCAGTGCACAGCTTTTGAGCATGGTCTGGAAGACGCTGAAGGATTTATTCACGTAATCCTGGTCGATGGTATAGAGGTAGTTGATCATGTTGTGGGTGATGTACAACATGCGATAGGCGTTCGTTTCGGCGAAGAAAGTGTTGTCCTGCAGATAAGTCTGGTGCAGGTGGAAGCTGAAATTCCCTTCGTCGGTTACAACAGGTTGGTTCACGATGAATTTTCTTCCGATGGCAGCCTGTTCGCGGAGGTGGCTGCATAATTTCAGCACTTCATCGAGCAGGTACAAAGCATCTTCGCGCGATTCGAAATGACCGAGCTCATAGAACGAAACGATCTCACGTACTAAGCCTTTTCCGGCCTCGAAACCGATCACTTCAACGGAATCGGTACGAATATACTTTTGCAGAATTTCGTTCAGGTGCTCGTTCGAAATGCCTTCTTTCCAGTCTTTGTGGAATTTCACTTCCTGCAAGCTCGGCAGCATCAGGTAGCATTTGGCGAAGTAAAGCAGCTTGAAGCGCATCAGCGGCGGAAAGTTCAGCAGCTGAAAAACGATGAGATCAAGATTGGAAATGTAAAGTTTTTGCGAGCGTTGGGCAGTCATTCTTCGGAAACCTTCGAGGATGCCGTTCAAGTAGCCTTCGAAGGAAAATTCTCCGCGTTGAATGGGATTATACTGGAAAACAACCGTTTTGCCGGTAATCCCGATGATTTTATCGATGGAAAGCTCGTATTTGGAGCAAAGATGCTGGATTTCTTCAGGTTTGAGCGCCGTTTCGCCGCGCGCGCGCCGGTAAGCGGAATCGCGGGAAAGATCCAGGTCTTCCATCAGGATACGGCCCAACGATGCGTCATGAGGTAGCTTGGCCTTGAGTTGCTCCAGGAGTCGGTTTTGGATGTCCATGTTAAGCGAATATAATGGCTTTTTCGGAAAATCAAAAGTCAGAGAATCAATGTCTCCGCTCAAAATAAAAATGGCCGCACCTTTCGATGCAGCCACTTCTATTTGGGTTCAGTTGTTATTGCTTGATCAGTCGCACGGAAACCGGACGACCGTTCAGCTCTGCATTCAGGAAGTAAATCCCTGTTTGAGCAGCTGTCAGATCGATCAGGATGCCGTTGTCTTCCGTTATTCCTGCGTTCACGATTTTACCTTGCAGGTCCGTTACCACGATGTTTGTCAGCTCACCTGCCGACTCGATGTGGAACGCGCCGTTACCCGGATTCGGATAAGCCGTCAGATCAGCCAGCGTCGCTTCGTCAACGCCGAGGCATTCGCCAACAGTAATGTCATCCGTGTCTTCGCTCGAGCAACCGTTTCCGTCTGTGTAAGAATACGTGATGGTGTACGTTCCGAGTCCAGCAGTTGCCGGATCGAATGAGCCACCTGTAACAGCTGTTCCGCTGTAAGAACCGCCAGCAGGAGTTCCACCGCCAAGAGCAGCCGCTGCATCGTAGATACACACTTCAGATTCTGTAAGGCTCAATGCTACTGTTGGCAAATCGTTTACAGTGACAGTCGTTGTTGCTTCATTCGAGCAGTTGTTGCCGTCTGTGTAAGTATAAGTCACCGTTTGTGTTCCTGCAGAAACGTCGAAGATTCCACCGCTTACACCTGTTCCTGAGTAAGTTCCACCAGCCGGTGCACCACCGGAAAGTGTAATATCAGCAGCATCCGCACAAACAGCACCGATCGGATCCTGTGTCACAGTCGGAGCTGCGTTCACCGTGATCGTTGCATCAGCTGAGTTGGTGCAGTTGTTACCATCTGTGTAAGTATAAGTTACAGTTTGCGTTCCGTTTGCAGGATCGAAGTCAGAACCACTTACGCCTGTTCCGCTATAAGTTCCACCAGCTGGTAAACCGCCTGACAGCGCTACCAGACCACCGTTGTCGCAAGCCGCTGCAATAGGATCTTGTGTCACAGTCGGAGCTGCATTCACGGTAATACTCGTTGTCGCTTCGTTGGTACAGTTGTTTGCATCGGTATAAGTATACGTGATCGTTTGCGTTCCGTTTGTCGGGTCGAAATCGGTTCCGGAAACACCTGTTCCGGAGTACGTTCCGCCAGCCGGCAAACCGCCTGAAAGTGCGACCAGACCACCGTTGTCGCAAGCTGCTGCAATCGGATCCTGTGTCACAGTCGGAGCTGCGTTCACTGTAATTGTGTTGGATGACTGATGAGCACAACCGTATGCATCGGTGTAATCGTACGTGATTGTTTGTGTTCCGTTGGAAGGGTCGAACATTCCTGCCGAAACACCTGTTCCGCTGTAAGTTCCGCCTGCTGGTGAGCCTTGCGTAAGCGTAACCGGAGAATCGTTGTCGCAAAGTGTTGGCAAGCCGTTCAGTGACGTTGGGTTAGCCGGACAAACAATGGTGAGCGAATAAGCCGAAGAGCCTGAACAACCGCTGTTATCGCTCACCGTTACCGTAAAGTTAAAGGTTCCTGTCGCTGTCGGCGTTCCACTGATCGTACCGTTGGCTGCTAATGTCAATCCCGGAGGAAGCGCGCCTGCCGTAACAGCAAAGTTCGGTGCACCAAGCGCTCCTGTTTGAGAAAGTGAGTAGTTATAAGCTGAACCGGCTGCTCCGCCTGTCAACGCTCCGCTCGCGGTCATCGTGAAAGTAGGACATACATATGGTGTATACACGACGTTGTCAATCCCGATGTAATCGGAGTTGGTTCCGTTCAATCCCCCATTTTCCACAAAATAACGGAAAGCCAGACGGCCGGAAGTCGGCGCAGGCAAACCGCTGATGGTAATCGTATACAACGTCCATACTTCCGGATAGCCTGCTCCGTTGTAAGACGGGTTGATATCGAGCAGCAGCGTGGTGTAATCTCCTACACCTGTACCAGTCCCAACTACTGTGCTGGCACCGTTCGTGCTCAGTCGCACCTGCAAGCGGTCTGCATACGTACTCGCAGCCTGACGCGTATAGAATGTAATCACATCTCCGTTCCGGAACGTGCGGTTCGGCGTCATCAGCCAGTTGCTGATGGTACCTACGCTTCCTGTGTTATTGTAATTCGCCCCGATGTAAGAATTGGTTGCACCGTTGTAAGCAGCAAAAGTAGCCGCGTTCCCCTGGAACCAGCTGGTAGATCCGACACCTGCACTGGCATTGGTCATTGCCCAGCCATTTCCGACAAGCAGGTTGATATCATCGAAGTTTTCAGTAAAAGACTGTGCTTCAGCCTTGGTGAATGGTAGCAAGGTGCAAGCCGCTACGGCTGCAATTCCTCTTAAAGTTTTCATTTTCATAGCGCTGAAGTATAATTATCGTTGGTTCGAGGTTGCGAGCTGCTGCTCAACATAGATTAGTTCGGCCTGAAGCTCTTTGCGGGCCACTTCGTCAGTTACAAGCTGGATTTGATTGGTCAGCAGCACTTTGTACTCGCTGTTCAATGCCATCAGCTCTTCTTTCAACTGAGCGTAAACACCGCGTGATGCTGTAGTTGCCTGCCCCAATTGCATTTCTTTTTGCTGGATCTTCTCTGCCTGCGCTTTCAAGGAAGGAGTAACGAGAACGGTTTGTGGCGACGTGTGCGCCGTAGCGGCTGTTTCTTGTCCATAGGACACCAATGACAGAAAACCAGCCGAACACAATAGTAGTATTCGTTTTTTCATAGTAGGATAATAATGTAGTAATGCAAAGTTATTCTAAAGGCCAGGCAGTTAGACAGGTAAAAACACGTGTTTCTGTCATTCAAAGGATTTCACGGCGTGTATCTGTCGAGGTTAGGAATCCACGAATACCCCGTTACGCAGGGCTTAGCGAAGCATTTAGCTTTCCAAGTTCTCTTTTTGCATTTGTATTATTAATAACGAATCTTTTAAATGGAACCGAGAAACTAACGGAAATGTTATCTATCTAAATTACAAACTATTACAAAATAAAAAAATGGCCGCACCTTTCGATGCAGCCACTTCTATTTTGGGTTCAGTTGTTATTGCTTG
>DJFN01000025.1 GCA_002432085.1 Flavobacteriales bacterium UBA5871 | reverse complement strand
GATCACCACGCGGTCCGGTTTCATAAAGTCGTCGACTGCGAAGCCTTCGCGGAGGAATTCAGGATTCGAAACCACGTCGAATTCCACTTTGGCGTTTTTCGCGATCGCAGCATGTACTTTTTCAGCCGTTCCAACCGGTACGGTGCTTTTGTCAACGATCACTTTGTAATCGGTGATGAGCTTTCCGAGGTCATCGGCCACGCCCAGAATGTAGCGCAGATCGGCCGAGCCGTCTTCACCCGGAGGTGTTGGCAAAGCGAGGAAAATGATTTCGGCATCTTTGATTCCTTCCGCCAGATCGGTCGTAAAGGAAAGGCGTTTTGCAGCGATGTTGCGGTCGAATAGCACATCGAGGTGCGGCTCGTAGATCGGAATTTCACCGTTGCGCATGCGCTCTACTTTTGCTGTATCGATGTCGACACAAATGACGTTGTTTCCGGTTTCGGCAAAGCAGGTACCGGTTACCAGGCCTACGTAGCCTGTTCCAACTACGGCAATTTTCTTCATGCAGTTTGGTTTACGTAAGCAAGAATGTGCTCACAGATGTAGGAAAGCTGCTCGTCGTCCATTTCCGTATGGATAGGGAACGAGATCACTTTTTTGGTTAATTCGTCGGTTACCGGCAGGTCGAGATCGCCCAATCCGAAGGATGCGAACATGCGNNAATGCCTTGTTTGTGTGCCGGCTGCGGGTAGTAAATCATCGATGGAATGCCTTTTTCAGCAAGGTATTTTTGCATACCGTCGCGATCAGGTCCGTTCAGCTGAACGGTGTATTGATGGAATACGTGCTTCGATTTCGCGTCGCGGTGCGGAACGGTAATTTTGTCCGAAGCGAGCGTGCGATCGTAGTAATCAGCCACTTTTCGGCGCGCATCGATGTATTCGTCGAGCAAAGGCAATTTCACGCGCAAAACGGCTGCCTGCATGGCATCGAGGCGGGAATTGCAGCCCACGATAGCGTGAACGTATTTTTCTTTTTGTCCGTGATTGGCCACCATGCGCAATTGTGTTGCGAGCTCATCGTCGTTGGTGAAGATCGCCCCGCCGTCACCATAGCAACCGAGGTTTTTAGAAGGGAAGAACGACGTGCAGCCGATGTGCCCGATGGTTCCCAGCTTGGAAACTTTCCCGGAAGCGGAATGGTAATCGGAACCGATCGCCTGGGCGTTGTCTTCGACCACGAACAGGTTGTGCTTGCTGGCAATTTCCATGATCGCGTCCATATCCGCTGCCTGACCGTACAAATGCACAGGAACGATAGCTTTTGTATTCGGTGTGATGGCCGCTTCGATCTTCGCAGGGTCCATGCAGAAAGTCTTCGGATCAACGTCGATAAACACTGGCTTGAGGTGAAGCAGTGCGATCACTTCCGTTGTAGCGATGTAGGTAAACGATGGCGTAATCACCTCATCACCCGGTTTCAGTCCCAGCGCCATCATCGCAATTTGCAGCGCATCTGTACCGTTCGCACACGGGATGACGTGTTTCACTCCCAGGTAATTTTCCAGCTCTTTCTGGAATTGCGCCACAACCGGTCCGCCGATGAAAATCGCGGATTCCATCACTTCTTCTACGGCTTTATCGACTTCAGGCTTGATTTTCTGGTACTGGCTCACCAGATCGACCATTTGTAAGTTCTTCATGCTTGTCTCCATGTCTGATAGGGAAAGAACTGGCTTTCCGAGCGCGTAAAGATAGCAAATTTTAGTAGGGTGATGGAGTGAATCAACTATTAAACGCTACTGATGAAAAAGCATGCGTTTTCCATTGATTTCCAGAAAAAATAGTTGTTCAGGACAAAAGGCTTTTAGTGTTCAAAAGGAAACTAAATCTCTATCAGCTTCAGCGTAAACTTTAGAACTACCAAGCTACTACTTGTTTTTTCAGCAGAACAACTGCAGGTGAATCATAACGCTTTTTGTTAAGGAAAATAGGCTGATCTGAGCTCATGTAAACCTTTATTTCAAGTTCTTCATCCTCAAAGTTCTTAGGTAAAGTAATTTGAAATGACTCGTTAGAGTTTTTCTTCACCGGATAACCACCTGCTTCGATCATTAAGTCCGACTCCTGGATTATATAACCAAATATGCCAATCGGATCAATTTTCACATTTAACACACCTTTCCAATATTTAGCAGTTGTTGTAAACAGCTTCCTGGATGTATCAACGTTTAACGTTTGACTATCCATCATCCTGCTGACTTCAACTTCCTCACGTTCATTGGTTTGGTCATCGGGAAGCATACATCCCGTGAGATTCAATAACAGCAATATTGCCAAAAGGGATTTTTTCATCATGTACGTTATTTCATCAACGCCATCGCGTTAAACACCATTTCCATTCTGTCCACCACGCTTCCGCTCGTACAATTGTAGTTGTTCACGATAAACGCAAAAGCGATGCGTTTTCCGCCCGCCGTTTCGACGTAGCCGCAATAGGATTTGATCCGGTTCATCGTACCGCTTTTGGCGTGTACTTTTCCTTCCGC
The DNA here is from genome assembly GCA_002432085.1 of Flavobacteriales bacterium UBA5871. GTDB lineage: Bacteria > Bacteroidota > Bacteroidia > Flavobacteriales_D > Crocinitomicaceae > Fluviicola. The sequence continues at coordinate 14,111 of DJFN01000025.1, read as the reverse complement.
GGGCTGTTTTTTGCAGACAGTGGAAAGCGTTCCGGAAACGCCTGCAACCGGGAGCGTCGAGTAATAGGAATCGAAGTTTTTGCTGGCACTCATGTATTTCAACAGATCGCAGAAATGGCGCGGCGAAATGGCGTTGCTTCTCGACAATCCGCTGCCGTCTTTGATGAACATTCCCGAAACCGGAATTTTCCCGCGCCAGTAGCGTTCCAATCGCTCGATGCCGTTATCCGTGGAGCCGATTCCATTAGAACCATAGCCAACAAGACAAAGCAATTGTTCGGCGAATAAGTTCACGGATTTCATGTTCGTCCACCAGGAAATGGAATAGATGGAACGACCTTTGTGCTCGTATAGCAATTGCTTGGCGGCATAGCGCATTGTGGCCGATTCGTAAACCATCTGACGGGCCGTTTTAGCCGCATCGCGCACGGTAATTCCTTTGGCTTTCAGCACACGCATGAGCTCCTGAGCAAATTGCAATTCCGGGTCGGGCAAGCTGCCTTTTACCACAAAACGCGGCGTACGGATAGGCAATGTTCCCGTTCCGAAGCGATCGAGTGAATAAGGCGCACCGTAGATATACGAGTTATCTCCCGAGCCCGCCGAGCTGATGTAATTATGGAATTGCAATCCGGGAACATTCGGAATGGTCTCGACCAGCGTGGTTTGCGAACCCGGCGAATAACCGGTTTTGAACACGTAGCGCAGCATGTTGTCGTAAATCACTAGTCCCGAAGGTCCCGANNCCCGAGCCGTAGTAGTTGCCCATATCCGACCAGCTCCAGCCATCGGGAACGCCCTGGTAGCCGAATTCGGAACCGTCTGCGATAACCGAGCCATTGATCTTGCGGATTCCCATCTTCAACAGCGTATCGGCCCATTGTTCGAGAAAAGAGCTTTCGGTGCCGTCTTCGTTATAGTAACGGCTTCCCAGCGAAGCATCGCCGCCGCCGCGGATCCACAGATTGCCGTTCAGCGTGCTGTCCTGGATTTTTCCGTCGGCATAAAGACGCGTTTTGGGCGTGTAATCCTTGCCCAGCGTTTCCAGCGCCGTTGCGGTCGAAAAGAGCTTTACGGTCGATGCCGGCGATAAACAAACATCCGGATTTTTGGAAGCGATCACATTCCCGGTAGCACAATCGATCGCCAGGAAACCAACGGCTGCATTGGCAAACACGGGATCGGAAGCAAACGAATCAATGGCCTGCTGCACCAGCGTATCCTGGGCAAAAGAACGCGATGGAATCAGTCCGCTGGAAGCAATCAGAAAAAGCAAGCTAAATCGAAGGAACAACATACTGTATTTAAGAAACGTATCCTGTCGGACACAACCAATAATCAATCCAAATCCGCTGCCGGATCGCGCATTTTGATGCTACACGATCAAAACACCGGTCTTTTAGTCGAATTACCGTTAAAATTGGGTAAATTCGTGCTGTGTGCGGAATTGCAGGCATAAAACTTTTTAACACGGCGGCTACAATATCTTCCGCGGAACGCTTCGAAAAGGCGTTGGCGCTGCAACACCACCGCGGGCCGGATCACAAACAGTCGGGCATCTTCGGCAATGCGCTCCTCGGACACAACCGGCTTGCTATCATCGACCCCGATCCGCGCTCCCATCAGCCGTTCAGCGATCCTTCAGGCCGGTACGTTCTTGTCTTCAACGGCGAGATCTACAACCATCATTTTCTGAAGAACGCACTTTCCAAGCTTGGTTACCGGTTCGAGACCACTTCCGACACCGAAGTTTTGCTGTACTGGCTGATCGTCAAAGGAAAAACCGGACTTTCGGACCTGCGCGGCTGCTTCGCTTTTGCATTCTACGATACCAAAGAAGATTATTTGCTGCTGGCGCGCGACGCCATGGGCATCAATCCATTATTATATTCCCTGCGTCCGGACGGCGTTTATTTTTCCAGTGAGCTGCCTTTGCTGCTGGCCAATGGTATTCCGTTCGAAATAGACCATGCGGCACTGACAGCGTATTTCACGTATTCCTATGTTCCTGGAAGCATGACCATGGTGAAAGCCGTGAAACGCTTGCTGCCGGGCCATTTCCTCGAAGTTCGCGGAAAGGAAAGCACGATCGGCTCCTANNCACGGAGGTTCGTGATGCCGTTCGAAATGCCGTTCATTCGCAGCTTGAAGCCGATGTTCCGCTCGGAACGTTCCTCAGCGGTGGTGTCGACAGCTCGATCGTGACGGCCTTAGCGCATGAACAGCGCAAATCTTTACAGACCTTTTCCATCGCTTTCGAAGGGAATAAATTGCTGGATGAAGGTCCGTTCGCGCAACGGGTGGCAGAATATATCGGTACGCAACACACGGAAATTCGCCTCGAAGAACAGCGCGTGATTGGTGAATTGAACGACGTACTTTCTGCCTTCGACGAACCGTTTGCCGATGCGTCGGCGATCGCGATGTATTTCCTGGCGCGTGAAACTTCGCAGCAGCTGCGCGTGAGTCTTTCCGGCGACGGTGCCGACGAGCTTTTTGGCGGCTATAACAAGCACAAAGCGTTTCACCGCGTACAGAATATGGGGACGTGGCAACGAAAAGTCGTGAGTCCGTTATTGCGTTTTTCACCCGGACAAAGCCGTGAAAGCCGTTTTTCGAATAAGCTGCGTCAGATCGGTCGAATGGGGCAATTGCTCCGCTACGACTGGCCCGAACAATACCATTTCTTAGCCGCGATGGTCGGTATGGAAATTCCCGAAATGCTCCTCGAACAACCGGAGCCGTTTCAGCTGCAGCTGCCGAAAACCGTGAGCTCGCTGAACAATTTCCTTTTGCTCGACCAATTGCTGGTGTTACCGGGCGATATGCTGAAGAAAACCGACCTGATGAGCATGCACCATTCGCTGGAAGTGCGCACGCCTTTCCTCGATGAAGATCTTGTGCATCTGGTCAACAGCCTTCCCGCCGACTGGAAAAACGACGGAAAAACAGGCAAACGCATTCTGAAAGATGCTTTCCGTTCTTTGTTGCCGGAAGAAGTCTTCAATCGTCCGAAACACGGTTTTGAAGTGCCGCTGCAAAGCTGGCTTCGTACCGCCGCGATCGAATCGGCGAATCCGCACTGGACGGAACCGTCGTATCTAACCGCACAGGGATTGTTCCAGCCGGTTGCCGTAAAAGAACAATTCCGGAAACTGCACGCACAAACTTCTTCTACCGTTGCAACCACAACCTGGGCGTATATCGTTTTCCAGCACTGGTACGATCGTATGAAACAATTAATTGAAGGAAATAATTAATCATGCAGGCGGAAGAGCGAGATGAACGACAGGATAAAATCCTCCCCCTTAGTCCCCTTCCAAAGGGGGAGATAAAAAAGGTAAAGGTTTTGCGCATTATCAACCGGTTCAATATCGGCGGCCCGACTTATAACGCGACTTTCCTGACGCGTTTTCTGCCCGACGAATTCGAAACGCTGCTGGTTGGCGGTTTGCCCGAGCCCGACGAGCGGGATTCCCTGCACATTCCTCAAAGCTACGGCGTGGAACCGGTACTGATCGCCGAAATGAAGCGACTTCCGGATGTTGCTTCCGATCGCGCGGCGTATAAAAAACTCAAGCAGATCATCCGGGAATACCAGCCCGATATCGTTCATACACATGCGGCAAAAGCAGGCGCACTCGGTCGTAAAGCCGCCAAAGCCTGTAAAGTTCCGGTGATCGTTCATACCTATCACGGTCATGTGTTCCACTCCTATTTCGGAACGCTGAAAACGCGGCTGTATAAATTCATCGAACGACGACTGGCGCGCTTTTCCGACGGAATCATCGCCATCAGCCCGTTACAGAAACAGGAACTGGCTTCCGAGCACCGCATCTGTTCAGCTGAAAAAATCAAGGTGATCCCGCTGGGATTCGATCTCGGGAAATTCCGGGAAAATCTGGCTGAAAAACGCATTGCAACGCGTCAGCAATACCAGCTCAACGAAGACGAAGTAGCTGTAGCCATCGTGGGTAGACTCGCGCCGATCAAAAACCACGGACTGTTTCTCGACGTCGTGGAACGTCTTGCAATACAAGGCATTCGTGCGCGTTACTTCATCGTAGGCGACGGCAGCGAGCGCTCGTGGATCGAAACAAAAGTGCAGGAGCTGAACGAGCGCCACGGCATTCGGATCGAAATGACTTCCTGGATCACCGACATTGCCACTTTTAACGCCGGAATGGACATTATTTGTTTAACTTCCGACAATGAGGGCACACCAGTGAGCCTGATCGAAGCGCAGGCCTGCGACCTTCCGGTGATTTCAACCGACGTGGGCGGTGTTCGCGATATCGTGAGTGAAGGAAAAACGGGGTTTGTCGTGCCGAAAAAAAATCCGGCAGCCTTCGCGGAAAAGCTCGGTTTGCTCATCAATGAAAAAAAAATTCGCTCCGAACTGTCACAAAACGGATGGAAGTTCGTAGAACAACAATTTAACTATACAACACTGGCGGCCAATATGGCGGATTACTACCGCGGGCTGCTCGCAAAAAAGCGCCAAAACGCATGAAAAGAATAGTATTCGGATGTGCTTTCCTGCTGCTGATGCTCGCCTCCTGCGGCGTGAACGAGAACCTCATGTTCCGCGTGCCCAAAGGAATCGATACGGCATCCGACAGCCTCCTCTTCCAGCCGGCAGCGGAGTATACCATTTCCCACGACGATAAATTCACCTTTATTCTCTACACGAACGGCGGACAGCGCATCGTGGAGCAAATGGCGGGTATGGACAAAGCGGTCGGACAGATCGACCCGCCGGAATACATCGTTCGGCAGGATGGAACGGCTGAGCTTCCTGTGATCGGACAGATCAAGCTGGAAGGACTGACCATTCACGAATGCGAGGACACATTAGCTGTACTCTATTCCAGGGAATACCAGGATCCGTTCGTGCAGATGAAGATCACCAATCAACGTGTGATCGTCTTCCCGGGAAGCGGCAGTGATGCAAAAGTCGTTCCGCTCCAGAACAGTAACACGACACTGATGGAAGCCATTGCCCAGGCCGGCGGTATCGCCGATCGCGGACGTGCCGACCGGGTAAAAATCATGCGTCAGATCAATGGCAAGCGCGAAGTGTTCTCGCTCGATATGTCGACTATTGAAGGATTGAAATACGCCGACATTATTGTGCAGGCGAACGATTATATATACGTGGAGCCGTCGGAACAGCTCACCAAGGAAGTTGTGGCCGAAGCAGCGCCTATCGTATCGCTTCTTTCCAGCGCACTCATTATCTTTACCGTCATCTCAACTGTCAAGTAAGTGGTCAATCAGTCGAAGCTCATCATCAACAAGCACTACAATCCGATCATCGTTTCGACGATCCTGAAACGGTTTTGGTGGTGGCCGCTTCTGTTCATCGGTTTTTTCGCGGCGATAGCGTTCATCTATCTTCGCTACACCAAGCCGGTTTACGAGTCCAATATCGTAATCCAGCTGGCCGAAAAAGACCAGGGAAAGGAAATCATCGAGCTGGAAAACATCAACACCAAGACCAGCATTTCTTCGGAAATCGAGCTTCTTCGGTCGGAATTGCTTTTCAACATGGCGATCCAGCGACTGAATATGGAAGTGAGCCTCTATTCCAAAGGCCGCATCCTGACGGAAGAAAAATACCACCAGAGCAGCTTTAACGTACAGCCGTATGCTATCCATGACAGCACACTATGCGATGTTCCGATCAACGTTGAGCTGGTGGACGGCAGCAAGGTGAAGCTTTCCTATCAGCACAAAGGGAAAAATCATTCCCTGGTACGTCCGATCAATTCCCGCATCACCAATGAGCATTTCGACGTAATGCTGAAGGTTCCGAACGTGCAGAATCTGAAGGAAGACGATGCGGAAAACGATCTTTATTTCACCTTTAACAATAAGCAAACGCTGGTCAGCCGACTGATTTCCAATCTCGAGATCATTCCGGTCGACGAAGAAGCGAAAACCGTTCAGATCCTTTACAAAGGCTACAATCCCGATCTTTGTCACGATATCGCAGATGCAGTGGCGCGCGCTTTCTTCAGCTATGATGAGGAAATGAAGCGGAAAAGCGCCGAAAACATTCTGTCGTTCATCGACATGCAGCTCGATTCCATTTCCGACGGCTTGCAGCAATCCAAAGACAGCCTCACGACTTTCCAGCGGAACGCCAACCTGCCGGACCCGGAAAATGTCGGGCTTTCGCTGACCGAGAACATGGACCGTTTCCAGGACCAGCTTTTCGAGATCGAAGGCGAATTGTCGACTCTGCAGCTGGTTTCCAGCAAGCTTCGCAACGAGCCGAACCGACTGGAAATTTACCGCCTGATTCCGGAAATGCTGGGCAAAAGCTTTGAAGCTTCGCTGACCAAACAGATCCAGGACCTGCACACCATGCTCGAGCGCAAGGAAGACCTTTTGTTCGAAGTAACCGACGAAAATGCCGAGATCAAGAGCATCAATCAGCGCATTCAAAGCAAGATCCAGTCCATTCGCCGAAGCGTGGAAGTGATCCAGGAGCGACTGATGAATAACGCGAAAACGATCCGCGGCAAAATCGGTCAGTTCGAAGGCGAATATTTCAAGCTGCCGGAGAAAAAGATGGAATACAACCGTCTGAAATCCTTGCAGGACCTGCACGAAGAGTACTACACGCTTTTGATGGAGAAAAAAGTGCTTTACTCGATCTCCAATGCCGGTTACGCCTCCAACAACCGCGTACTGAACGAAGCGACGCTGAACTACGTGCCGGTGAGTCCGAACCGCAAGCTGGTTTACGCCGGTTTCATTTTCATCGGAACGATCATCGGCTTCGGCGTATTGCTGTTCAAATACGTGACCTTTAATGAGATCAACACGGTGGAAGATCTGAAATCGCTGTTGCCGGAAAAGGCTACGATTCTTGGAAACGTTCCGTTGCTGCGCAATGCGAACGAGTTCTCGCAGCTGATGGTCCACGAAGCGCCGAAATCCATCATTACGGAAGCGATGCGGAACATCCGCACCAACCTGAGCTTTGTGAACAACAACGCCCGCGTGATCGCTATTTCCTCGTCGATTTCCGGGGAAGGAAAAACCTTCGTGGCGCTGAACCTGGCAGGAATTATCGCTTTGTCGGGCAAGAAAACCGTAGTGATCGACCTCGATTTGCGCAAGCCGAAAGTCCATCTGGGCTTTAACGCTTCGAACATCAGCGGTATCAGTAACCTCATCATCGGGAAAGTGTCGCTGGACGAATGCATTCACCATTCCGACATCGAAAACCTCGATTTCATCACAGCCGGCCCGATTCCGCCGAATCCTTCGGAATTGATTCTCAGCCACGGATTCGAAGATGTGCTCAACGAGCTCAAAGAACGCTACGACGTCGTAGTGATCGATAATCCGCCTGTCGGACTTGTGACCGACGGTGTGAAAATTCTTTCCAACGCCGACGTGCCGATCTATATTTTCAAATCGCACTATTCGAAACGGATCTTCGCGAACCGTGTAAAAGAGCTCTTCGACATGCGCCAGATCGAGCACCTGAACGTGGTCCTCAACGGAACCAAGCTCGGCCAGGGCGGCGGTTACGGCTATGGATACGGTTACGGCTATGGATATGGCTACGATTATTACGACGACGATGACTCGACGTCCAAAAAGAAACGCAAATAATGCTGGTAACACCCCTGAATATCCCGGGATTGCTCCTGTTTTCGCCACGTATTTTCCCTGACAATCGCGGCGCTTTTTTCGAAAGCTATAACGAATCGGCTTACCAGCAAGCCATCGGCTTTCCGGTCACTTTCGTACAGGATAACGAATCCAGCTCGCGTAAAAACGTGCTGCGCGGATTGCATTTCCAGTTGCCGCCAAAAGCGCAGGGAAAGCTCGTTCGCGTTGTCAGAGGCGCGGTGCTTGACGTGGTCGTGGATTTGCGCAAAGATTCGCCAACTTTCGGTGATCATGTCAAAGTAGAGCTTACGGCAGAAAGCAAACACCAATTGTGGATTCCGGCCGGTTTTGCACACGGATTTCTGAGCCTGGAAGACGATACCGTTTTCGCTTACAAATGCACCGAATATTACTCGCCCGAACACGAGCGCTGCATCCGCTGGAACGATTCCACGCTTGATATCAACTGGGGAATTAACGATCCGGTAATTTCTGCAAAAGATGCGGGTTCAATGGATTTCCTTACTTTTGAAACGCCCTTTTAATACACCAGAGTTTGGTTTATCTGTTCTTAATGCTTACTGCTTTCCTGTTGGCAGGGCTCGTTGCCAGCCTTATCTGTAATGGCTTATTGCTGCGTTTTTCTCAATCACTCGGTATCCGCAACAAGAACGATATTACCATCCGCTGGAGCAATGAATCGAAGCCATCTTTGGGCGGTGTAGCTTTCTTTGTAGCGTTTATTTTCGGTGCCATTTCGTATGCTGTCTTCTTCCAGGAAGATGCTATTTTCCATAACCGCGCATTTGTAGGCTTGATGGGCGCCGGCATCCTCGCGTTCGTTATGGGACTGGCCGATGACGCTTACAACACGCGTCCGCTGATCAAGCTGTTCGTTCAGATTTCCTGCGGCGTGATCCTGGTCCTGACGGGCACGGTTATCAACATCACCGGGCACAGCTGGATCGATGCGGTGATCACCATCGTTTGGGTCGTGGGCGTGATGAATTCCCTGAATATGCTCGACAACATGGACGGCATTACGGGGACGACCGTTCTGTTTATTCTCATTTCCTGCCTGGCTGCTGAAATCGTGCTGTATGACTGGAACATGAATATCTGGACGCTCACGCTGCTGGTACAGATTGGCGCGATTCTCGGATTTTTACGTTTCAACCTGCATCCTTCGGCCCTGTTCATGGGCGATGCCGGCAGTCAGTTTATCGGCTTGTTCACGGCTTTCTTTGCGGTACATCATTTGTGGAATATCGGCGAAGCAACGAAACTGACTTCGTGGACCGGGTTGTTCGTTACGCTGATCGTCTTCACGCCGGCTGCTGTCGACACGCTCACCGTAGTCATCAATCGTCTGCGGAAAGGACAATCGCCGATGGTAGGCGGAAAGGACCACACGACGCATCACCTTGTTTACGCCGGTATGAACGATCGCCAGGTCTGGCTGGTTTTCCTGATCATTGCCTGCATTTCGTCACTGCTTGCCATACTGGCCGTTGCGTTCGCCAAGTGGGGCAATCCGTGGATGGCGTGCTTCCTGACGCTGTACTTTTTCGCGGTATTCGCCTGGCTGTACCGGAACACGATCGTGCATAAGCGGTAAATCCTAAAGAGGTAAAATAAGGTCAAATGAAAAGGACGCTAAAATCAGCGCCCTTTTACTGTTTTGTATTCACCTGTGATGTGTCACACGAGCAGTATTAATTTCCAACCGACCACAGCTCGAAGAGGCGTTTCTGCTCTGCGGTCATATTCTCCGAAATCGCGATGACATTGCGGATGCTTCCTTCCTTGAATTTAGCCGGAAACGTTAATGGAACATTCTGGCCTTTGCGCTCAACGTTCAGAGTAACCATCGTTCCTTCGGCAACGTAATTCCCCTGAGTATCTTTCATGCATTTCTCCAGTTCATCCAGGCTCACTTTGTCGCCGGATTTAAACCCTGCGATGTTGCCGCTTCCGGCTTTGCCGATCGTCACTCTTCCATTTACAACGATTCCGCGATTGGCTTTCACCTGGTTTTCTTTTTCCGAAAGCAGGTCTATCGGAACCATTCCTTTTTGTTCTTTCTTGTAGTCAATTCCAATTTTGGCAAATCCGCCTTCGATATCCAGCGGTGTTTTACCCGTTACGTATTTATCAAAGAATTGCTTCAAATCCGGGTGAACGGCTGCCACCAGCTCATCAATAAATGTCTCTTCACTGAACGAATGAGCGCTTCCGTACTTTTTACTCAGGTCCATGATCACCGTTTTCAGTGTTTTCTTTCCGCCGGTCAGTGTCATGATCTCGATGTCCAGCAGCATGGCCATGATCGCACCGCGTTCGTAAACCTGTCCGTAGTGATCGCTGTAAGGCTTGTTGAATACGTTGGCGCTCATCACGGTAAATGGAATGCTGTCCGGATACATATACGCATTCACAATTTTACCTTTCAGCTGACCGTTTACCGTTTCCTCAACGGTTGAAAGGTTTCCCTGCATCGCGATCTGGACCGCGAAATATTCGGTAACTCCTTCATACAGCCACAAATGCTTCGACATCACGGGATTCGTGTAGTTGAAATTTCCGATGTGCTCGCTGTGAAGATTCAACGGCGTATAAATGTGCATAAACTCATGAATCGCCGTTTCGTAGATCATGCCGGCATAACTGTGGCCTCCGAAATCGGGCAGGAAATAGGAAGAAGAGTTTCCGTGTTCCAATGCGCCGAATCCTTGTCCGCTCAACGCTTTTCTCAGCTTCAGCATATCAAACAGACCGATCTTTCCACTCATGAGTATTTCACCGATATCACGGTAATCTTTTACGAAATTCAGGAACGCGTAATTGTCTACAGGTAATTTCCCGCCTACAAACCGGTCGATAGCAAGCATCGCCGAATCGATTTTCTGCTTCACATAATACCCGGAAGAATCTGTAACGGCATAATACGAAGCGATCGACACTTTTGTATCCTGGATGTTGAGCGTTTCCTCCTTTTCGCTGGTGAACAGGATCGGGCAATCGATCAGCTCGTGATAGTTTTTTGCATAAAACTGCTGTTGATCGGCACTTACTGCCGTTTGTTTCAAGGCCGTGAAGCCGTTCAGGTTGGATGGCTTTTTGAAGGTCAGATCATACGCCGTTTCCCATTCGTTCCCGAAATAACCGAACAACCCGCCGGCGTTGATATAGAAGTAGTTATTGGCTTCAAATCCGGTCCCGGCCGGCTCGAAGATCTTGGTCTTTTTGTTTTTCTCTTCCCAGGAATCATCGGCTATATAGGAAATCGAGGCAATGTCATTCCCCGGAATGATCACGAACGTATTGTTTCCTTTTTTCGAAACTTTCAACGCTTTTCCTTTGGAATCGAAGGCTTTGAATTGGGAAATGTATCTCCCGTAATCCAGAACCGAGTACGTACCCGGAATCGTCATGGGAAAATTGAAGAAAGCCGTATCGCTTCCCTTGTGCGAGCAGGTGAGCTGAACAGCAACTTTGTCCTTTTTACAATCCGCCAGGTTGGCCGTGTATTTCATGGTTTGAGCGAAAGCCGATCCGCCAAGAAGCAAAGGAAATAAAGCGTAAACTTTTAACATAAGTAAATCATTTTGGAGCTAAGACTATTATGAGACTCATTTTGTTACGAATGAATGAAAAAATATTAGAATTCAGAAATCGACCGGGGACGCAGATTTTGTTTTTAACCGGCAGAAGCGACTAAAGTAAATCGGCTGGAATTTCGTAATTTCGTTACCCGAATTTTCAGACATGATCCGTTTCATTTTCTTGTGTTTAACAATTGTGCTGGCTGCCTGTAACAGTGCTTCGGCTCCGAAAGATAAAGCCCCCGAAAAGCCTGTCCAAACGGGTGGACCGGTGATCTTTCCTCCGCTGCCCAAAAAAATGCAGTTCGCCGGACAGGAAATTGTCCTCACGGATGAAGACGTCATGGAGCGTCTCGACCGCGAAGTATTGATGAACGCTTACTATCAAAGCGCCACGACGAGCTATTTCAAGCGTGCCAATCGCTGGTTCCCGGTGATCGAAAAAATCCTGAAGGAAGAAGGCATTCCGAATGATATGAAATACCTGGCCATTATCGAAAGTGGACTGGTACAAGCCGTTTCACCTGTCGGCGCGCAGGGTTTCTGGCAATTTATGCCGACAACAGGCAAATTGTACGACCTGGAAATCTCCAACGAAGTCGATGAGCGCTTGCACATCGAGAAAAGCACGCGCGCAGCCTGCCGTTACCTGAAAGACGCCTACAACACACTCCACGACTGGATGCTGGCAACAGCTTCGTACAACCGCGGCGTGGGCGGCGTGCAGCAGGACATGGCCTGGCAGGGAACAGATCATTATTTCGATACGGACCAGAACAGCGAAACCGGCCGCTACGTTTTTCGTTTGCTGGCCATCAAGCTGATCTTCGAAAACCCGGAAGCTTACGGTTATGCGGTTAAAGACATGCAATTGTACGAGCCGTTCAAGACACGGACCGTGCTCGTTACCGAAAGCATTCCGAACATCGCCGACTGGGCGCTGCAGCAAGGCTTCAATTTCAAGATCGTACAGAAGCTCAACCCGTGGCTGAAATCCAACAAACTAACCGTTAAAGGCCGTTCTTACGACATCCTTCTTCCCGCCGACAACGAGAATTTAAAACCTTACAAGGCATATTTGCAATGAGCGAGATCGAACACCTCCATTCCGTTGACATTTACGGCGCACGCGAACACAACCTGAAAGATATTAGCGTTGAAATTCCCCGCGACAAGCTGGTCGTGATTACGGGNNGTCCATCCCGCGCAACAAGCTCGTGGTGTTTACCGGACTGAGCGGCAGTGGAAAATCGTCCCTGGCATTCGATACGATCTTCGCCGAAGGTCAGCGACGCTATATCGAAACATTTTCTTCCTACGCCCGCCAGTTTCTGGGCGGCATGGAACGTCCGGACGTGGAAAAGATCGACGGTCTGAGTCCGGTGATCAGCATCGAGCAGAAAACCGTTTCCCGCAGTCCGCGCTCGACCGTTGGAACCATTACGGAGATCTATGACTTTTTGCGCCTGCTTTATGCGCGCGTCGGAACAGCGTATTCGTATGTGACGGAAGAGCCGATGGTGAAATATTCCGACGAACAGATCGCCGACCTCATCCTGCAGCAATTCGACGGTGAAAAAATCCTGATTCTCGCTCCGAAGATTAAAGGTCGTAAAGGACATTACCGCGAATTGTTCGAACAGATCGCCAAAATGGGCTACACACGCGTTCGCGTCGATGGTGAGATCATCGAGATTTCCCGCGGTATGAAGCTTGATCGTTATAAGATCCACGACATCGAGATCGTGATCGACCGCATTCACGTGAAACAGGACGATCGCAAGCGTCTCTACGATTCCATCGTAACCGCCATGCGTCACGGCAACAAAAGCCTGATGGTGATGCGCCACGATTCGAACGAAGTGCGCCATTTCTCACGCATGCTCATGTGTCCAAGTTCCGGGATCAGTTATCCCGAGCCGGAGCCGAGCCTCTTCTCCTTCAACTCGCCTTATGGCGCTTGTCCGACCTGCAGCGGTCTGGGCGAAATTTCCGAGGTGGACCGTGAAAAAGTCATTCCCGATCCGAAGCTGAGCATCAAAAAAGGCGGACTGGCCCCACTTGGCGAATACAAGCGTAACTGGTTCTTTGAAAAGCTCGAGGCGTTTCTTCAACAAGAAGGCTATACGCTGAACACGCCTGTGGGTGAAATTTCCGAAGACATCATGCGCGTGATCCTGCACGGAAACGAAGGATTGGAGCGCGGCGTGAAAGATACGTCGCTCCGCTTTGAAGGTCTGGCGAATTTCATGGCGCGCCATGCCGAAGAAAGTACGGCGGCGATCCAGCGCTGGGCGCAAAGCTTTATGAACCGTATTACTTGTCCGGAATGCAGCGGCGCCCGTTTGAAGAAAGAAGCACTCCATTTCCGCATTGCCAATAAAACACTCGGCGAAGTGGCTGCCATGGACATTATGGACGTCGACAAATGGCTGGAAACCATTGAAGNNATCGCACGATCAGCAGGTCATCGGAACGGAAATTCTGAAAGAAATCCGTGCCCGTGTGCGATTCATTCTTGAAGTCGGACTGGAATACCTGACGCTACACCGTTCGGCCCGCAGTCTTTCGGGTGGTGAAGCACAACGCATCCGTTTGGCAACGCAAATCGGCTCGGAGCTCATGAACGTGCTTTACATCCNNATCGGTCTGCACCAGCGCGACAATACGCGACTGATCAATTCCCTTAAAAAACTGCGCGATACGGGTAATTCCGTGATTGTGGTGGAACACGACCGCGAAATGATGGAAGCCGCCGATTTCGTAGTCGATATCGGTCCGGGAGCGGGCGTTCACGGCGGCGAGATTGTCAATGCAGCACCGTTCAACGAGCTCGTAAGCAGCGATTCCATTACGACCAAATACCTGCGC
>DJFN01000252.1:1365-6243 GCA_002432085.1 Flavobacteriales bacterium UBA5871 | reverse complement strand
TTCCGCTGACCGCGGCTTGTATTTGCGCAGCAGCTGCCCTTTCAGACTGACGATGTTCAGGGAATAATCCATCACCATGAACAACGTGGAGTCGACCATCGTTACCGATTGCACATTGCCCTCGTCGTCGGCTGCGTGGTAAATGAGCTGATAGGTACCCCGCGAGTACTTCATGATCCCCTCGTAGTTCGCCGTGAAATAGATCGCGCCGTCACTGGCCGGATAAATCGAGGAAACGTGGTATTGGAAGCTTTTCCCGTAAGGACCGGTCTCAAAAAACGTGGTGCCGTCGAAACGCATCAGGCCGCCACCATCTGTTCCAATCCAGAGATAGCCGCTTCCATCCTGCACACACGACAAGGTCGATTCGGTGATGAGCCCGTCTCGGTGGTTGTAATTTTTGAACGTGTAAAGCTGGGCCGCACCCGAAAAGGAAACAGCAAAAGCTATACAGATCAACAGATTACGCACACGAAACAAGTCTCAGTTTTAAGCCAAAATAGCAAAATAATGGACATTGGACAATTGACAATGAACAATTAGCCAGACGTTGTCAATTGTCCATTGTCAATTATCAATCGATCCGATCAGGAAATAACTTTAAGCGTTTTAATAACGTTACGCCCCGTGATTTTAACCGTTTCGAGAATGTCGCCGAAAATAGTCACGTGTCCCATTTTGCGGAACGGCTTGGTGTATTGTTTGCCGTAGAGATGCACTTTCACGCCTTTAAGTTGCATGACTTCGTGCAAGCCTTCGTAGCTGGCGGGACCTTCGTGGCCCGGCTCGCCCAACAGGTTGATCATCACTCCCGGGGAAATGAGCTCGGTGCGTCCAAGCGGCGCATTGAGAATACTACGCATGTGCTGCTCGAACTGCGACGTAATCGCGCATTCGATCGTATGGTGACCGCTGTTGTGCGGACGTGGAGCAATTTCGTTGACAAGCAATTCACCCGAAGCCGTCAGGAACAATTCAACGGCCAGCAGGCCAACCATTCCCAAACGATCGATCACATCGATAGCCAGATGCGTTGCTGCTTTTTCGATCTCGGTTGAAACGTCGGCCGGTGAGAACAGGAATTCCACAAGGTTTGCCGTCGGACTGAATTCGCACTCCACAGTCGGATAAACAGCTGTTTCGCCGTTGCTGTTACGCGCTACGATAACCGACAATTCTTTGGTGAACGGCACCATTTCTTCTACAACGCACGGCCCGTCAAAAGCGGTTTCGAGATCGTCTTTCGAACGGATGATCATCACGCCTTTTCCATCATAGCCGCCTTTGCGAAGCTTCAGCACGAACGGAAATGTCGGTGATTCGTCGAGCAATTGTTTTCCGGATTCAACCAATCGGAACGGTGCGGTCGGAATGCCGCCATCTGCATAGAACTGCTTCTGCAATCCTTTGTCCTGAACGATTTCCAGTACGCTCGGCTGTGGAAACACGTGAACGCCCTGCTGCTCGAGATCGTAGAGCGCTTTCACGTTCACATTTTCGATTTCCACTGTCAGAATGTCCTTGTCCTTTCCGAAAGCCATCACCTGGTCGTAATCCGTGAGACTACCAACGGTAAAGCTGCTGGCGATATTCCGGCACGGCGCATCCTTGTCCGGGTCCATGCAGTGTACATGTACGTCGTAATTCAGCGCTTCCTGTATGAACATTCGTCCGAGCTGTCCACCGCCCAGCATTCCAAGCCGGAAGTCGCTGCCGTTCCATTGTTTTGTCATGGCGCAAATTTAAACAAATGTCTCCGGTCGGACAGTCTTTCGGTCTCCAGTCTTTTAGTATTACTTCCAGGATTTGGGTTTTTTGTTCAGAAAGTTCATTAACCCGCCGATCATACGGCTTTCTTTAATCAACTCCTGATTGAGAAAATCAAACTCTTCTTCGGAAATATAGCCGAGATCTCTTGCGAGATAAAGCTGCGACCGTAATTCGATACATGACCCTTTCGCTATATTCAGAAAATGACCGAATTCCCGATCACCCTGTCTGGCGAATCCCTCAGCAATGTTACTGGTAATTGAAACCGCACATCGCCTCATTTGATCTCTCAAAACAAAAATCCCGTCGCAATTCCGAATGATTCGTAAGTTGATAAATCCGAAGTGCAATCTGGTGCTCTTCTTTCCAAACGTCTAGTTCCTCAAATGATCTTAATGTTGCCATAGTATTGAATATACAGATAATTTTTCGAATCACAAATAGGCTCAAAGACCGAAAGGCTGAAGAATAAACACCCGCGGCTGGGAGACCGGCGACCGTAAGACTGGCCGACTTCTCAGCTGGAATTTGTATTTTTGGCAAAAATTTTCCGTTACGGTGCTTCAGATCCACGACAAAACATTCGAAATCTACCTGCGAAACGATGAAATCCAGGCCAAAGTGGCGGAGATCGCTCGTGCGCTGAACGAAGCGTATGACGGGAAAGACACCATTTTCATTGCCGTGCTGAATGGCGCTTTCATGTTCGCTTCCGATCTGATGAAACACATCTCGCTTTCGTGTGAGATCACATTCGTCAAAGTGAGCAGCTACCAGGGCATGAACTCGACCGGTCGCGTAGACGAAGTGATCGGACTTACGACCGATATCCGCGGAAAACACGTGGTGATCATCGAAGATATCGTCGATACAGGCATCACGATGGACAAAATCCATACGCTGCTGGCGGTCGAACATCCGGCGAGTGTGAAGATCGCTTCTTTGCTCTTCAAGCCGGATGCATTCAAAGGAAAGAACAAGCCGGATTTTATCGGCTTTTCCATTCCCGATGCGTTTGTGGTCGGCTACGGCCTTGATTACAACGAACACGGGCGAAATACACAACATATCTATCAATTAACGGGCTCGTCCCACTAAGGCTATGCTGAACATTGTACTTTTTGGTCCTCCGGGAGCGGGGAAAGGAACTCAGTCGGAGCGACTGATTGAAAAATACGGATTGATTCACCTCTCAACCGGCGATATGTTCCGGATGCACATTTCCAACGATACGGAGCTGGGCAAACAGGTGAAACAGATCCTGGCAGACGGTATGCTCGTTCCGGATTCCATTACCATCGATATGCTGGAAGAAGAAGTGAGCCAGCACCCGAATGCGAAAGGATTCATTTTCGACGGATTCCCACGCACAGTTGCACAGGCGGAAGCGCTGGATGCTTACCTCGCTGGAAAAGGTCAGCAGATCGATATGGTACTCCAGCTCGACGTTCCGGAAGAAACCATCAAGGAGCGTATCGAGCTGCGTCGCCAAAGCAGCGGCCGCGCCGATGACGATGCGGAAAAACTGCTGAAGCGTATCGACGAGTACTTCTCCAAAACAATTCACGTGCTGCCTTACTACAAGGACCAGCAGAAAGTAACAACCATCAATGGCGTGGGCGAAATCGATGCGATTTCCGATCTGCTTTACGCATCCATTGATCCACACGTAGCATAAAATTATGGGCTCCGATAACTTCGTCGATTACGTCAAAATCCATTGTACATCCGGGAACGGAGGTGGCGGTTCCACGCACTTCCGGCGGGAAAAGTACATCCCGCAGGGTGGACCTGACGGTGGCGACGGTGGTCGGGGCGGACATATCATTCTGAAGGGTAACAAACAATTGTGGACCCTCCTTCACTTGAAATTCAACAAGCACATCAAGGCCGGTCACGGCGAGCACGGCTCGGGGAACCTGCAGAAAGGCGCGCAGGGTGAAGACAAATACATCGAAGTGCCGTTGGGAACCATTGCCCGCGACGAAGCAGGCGAATTCCTGTTCGAGATCACCGAAGACGGCGAAGAGCAAATTCTCGTTCCGGGCGGTCGCGGCGGATTGGGCAACGACCATTTCAAATCTTCGACTTTCCAGACACCGCGCTTTGCACAACCGGGCGAACCCGGTCAGCAAGGCTGGATGATCCTGGAAATGAAAGTACTGGCCGATGTCGGACTGGTTGGTTTCCCGAATGCGGGAAAAAGCACCTTGCTGTCTGTTCTTTCTGCGGCCAAGCCTGAAATTGGCGATTATCCGTTCACGACCCTGCGNNATCATCGAAGGCGCGCACACCGGAAAAGGAATTGGACTGCGCTTTTTGCGTCACATAGAGCGAAACGCCGTGCTGCTGTTCATGATCCCGTGCGACACAGACGATATCCGCAACGAATACGACATCCTGCTCAACGAATTGAAACAATTCAATCCGGAGCTGCTGCACAAGCGCCGTATGCTGGCCATTACGAAATCCGACATGCTCGACGACGAGCTGAAAGCCGCCATGCGTGAGGAATTGCCGGATATCAATACGGTGTTCATTTCTTCCGTTGCCCAGCAGGGACTGACCGAGCTGAAAGACAAGCTCTGGCAATTGCTTACCCATGATTGAATGGCTGGAAAGCATCGATCGCGCGATTGTGCTGACAGTAAACGGCTGGCACTCGCCTTTTCTTGACGAAGTTTGCTGGTTGCTTTCCGCCCGCTGGCCTTGGATTCCACTCTATTTGTTGCTCATCTGGTTCAGTTGGAAGCAATTCGGCACGAAAAAAGCCCTGTTATTCGTTTTTATCGTGGTCGGAACACTGGCGATCGCTGATATGACGTCCGTTTACCTGTTCAAAGAAACGTTTCAGCGCTATCGGCCTTCTCACCACGCTTTGCTGACCGAAAAACTCCATTTTTACAGCCTGGGCAAAGGTGAATTCTACAAAGGCGGCATGTATGGCTTCGTTTCATCGCACGCCACCAACTTTTTTGTCATTACGATTCTCACCGGTCTTAGTCTGAAGCCGCGTTATCCGAAACTGATCTGGATTTTGATCGGGATCAGCGTTTTGGTTTGCTTCAGCCGGATTTACTTAGGCGCTCATTACCTGTCCGACCTCAT
>DJFN01000252.1:0-1332 GCA_002432085.1 Flavobacteriales bacterium UBA5871 | reverse complement strand
GTGGTGGCCTGGGCGCAATCCTTCGCTTCGGAACAACGCTGCTCGTTTCCAAATGGTGGCAGCCTATTTTCCCGCTGGCAACGCTTATTTCCAACGTACTGGCGTGCCTGATTCTCGGATTTACAGTTGCGGCCCTGCGCGATAAAGTCCAGCAAAACGAATTACTCTATGCCTTTATGGTCATCGGCATCTGCGGCGGTTTCAGTACTTTTTCTTCCTTTGCGAAGGAAAACCTCGATCTTTTCGAAAAGGGTTACTGGATCATCGCCGTGATCAACATTTTGCTGTCGGTAAGCTTGTGCATCGCAACGGTTTACCTGGCGAAGAAATAACGATGCGGAAGCAGTTCACCTGTAAAACACTGGATAATTAAACTGAAATTGTAATAATGTAATATTACATGTGAGTCTTGTTTTTTGATGGTGTATTCCAGTCGGCAATTCACCCCTGAACCGTGCTATTCGTCCCTAAAACCGTGCATTTCACCCCTAAAACAAAAAGCCCCGGATTTCGAGGCTTTCTGTGAAATGTTTTCTAACGGTATCACCCCGCGGCGTACTGTTCTTTTTGAAACAGGCTTCTCCAGCTCACTTTGTTGTCGATGCGTGCGTGCAATTCGGAAATCGCAACGCGCTCCTGCTCCATTGTATCGCGGTCGCGGATGGTTACCGTGTTGTCTTCCAGCGTTTGGTGGTCGACCGTTACGGAGAACGGCGTTCCAATCGCATCCTGACGGCGATAACGCTTACCGATGGAATCTTTTTCGTCGTACTGGCACAGGAAATCGTATTTCAGCGAGTCGATGATGGCGCGTGCTTTTTCCGGCAGACCGTCTTTTTTCGTGAGCGGCATTACGGCAACCTTATATGGCGCCAGCGCTGCAGGAATGCGCAATACAACGCGCTCGGAACCATCTTCCAGTGTTTCGTTTTGGTAGGAAGCGCTCAATACGGAAAGAAACATACGATCAAGTCCGACAGAGGTTTCCACCACGTACGGAATGTAATTCTGGTTCAGCTCCGGNNGGGCACGTAGCGCTCGTTGGTCGCCTGGTCGAAGAAGTCGAGGCGCTGGCCGCTGTGCTCGGTGTGCTGCTTGAGGTCGAAATCGGTGCGCGAGTGAATACCTTCGAGCTCTTTAAAGCCCATCGGGAAATCGAACTCGATATCGCAGGCTGCGTTCGCGTAATGCGCCAGCTTGATGTGATCGTGGTAACGATAATGGCTTTCACCCAAACCGAGCGCCTGGTGCCAGTTCATACGGGCATCTTTCCAGTATTCGTACCATTTCATTTCGTCGCCCGGACGCACGAAGAACTGCATTTCCATCTGT
>DJFN01000063.1:69703-72798 GCA_002432085.1 Flavobacteriales bacterium UBA5871 | reverse complement strand
GCTTATCGCTCACTCACAGTTTCCTGGTTCGAGCACTCGCCGCTGCAGGAAATTTTCCGCAAGATCGCCGAAAAAGGCTTCAAAGTGGTTGTGACGACCGATCACGGAACGGTGCGCGTAACCAACCCGGTGAAAATCGTCGGTGACCGTGCCACGAACACCAATCTGCGTTATAAAACCGGTCGCAACCTGAGCTATAAGGACAAAGACGTTTTTGCCATCCGCCATCCGGAAAAGATCGGCTTACCGAAATCGAACCTGTCGAGCGAGTTCGTTTTTGTGCGCGAGAACGATTACTTCGTCTATCCGAACAATTACAACCATTTCGTTCATTATTACAACGACACGTTCCAGCACGGCGGCATTTCCATGGAAGAGCTGCTGATTCCGTTCGTTATTCTCCAGCCGAAATAACCGCGGATGGAGCTCGTTTTACAATCACTTGACGATCTGCCGTTCGCAGCCAAACAATTCATCGATTCGCTCGGAAATCGCAAAGTCGTTGTGTTCAACGGCGAAATGGGCGCCGGTAAAACGACATTCATCACAGCCGTCCTGAAAGCCATGGGCATTCCCGATCCGGATGGCTCTCCGACGTATGCGCTGGTCAACACCTATCAATCACTCTATTTTGGTCCGGTTTACCACCTCGATGTTTACCGACTCGATTCACTGGACGAAGCACTCGAAACCGGCATCGAAGAACTGCTTTACAGCGGCGGTTACTGTTTCATCGAATGGGGCGAAAAGATCGCAGAAATCCTGCCGGATGATACGGTGGAAGTCACTATTTCTGTTCAGGACAATCTCTATCGAAGAATCTCAATTGACGATTGACAATTGACGATTGACAGTTGACAGTTGACATTGGACAATTAGTTTGTCAATTGTGCAATGTCAATTGATGTCGTTAAATCGTCCTAATTTCTTAAGAAGCGCCTCGTTTCATTTTAACTTGCTTTCAGTCGGCCGTCTCCTGACATCCAGAAATCCTGATGTCTTAAACTCCAAAAGATGACGAAACTGAACAGAAGTCTGAGTCTCACCGAATGCGTGTTTTATGGCGTTGGCTCCATTCTCGGCGCCGGAATTTACGTACTGATCGGCAAAACGGCTGGTCCGGCGGGCAATCTCACATGGCTGGCTTTTCTGATCGCTTCGCTTTGCGCAGTCGTAACGGCCCTTTCCTACGCTGAGCTCGCAACGCTTTTCCCTAAAGCAGGTGGCGAATATGTTTATGCAACGGAAGCTTTTGGGAAGAAAATCGGGACGGTGATCGGTTTTATCATCACGCTGAACGGAATCGTTACAGGTGCCGCCGTTGCTGTCGGTTTTTCCGGTTATTTCAATGATCTGACAGGAACCCACCTCGGTTTTGTACCGATCGCCATCCTGGGATTGATCTTTCTCGTCAACGCGGCTGGTATCCGGCATTCTTCTGTCGTAAATATCGTGTTCACGCTGATCGAAGTCGGTGGTCTGGTGCTGGTCATTGTCTGCGGCGCCAATTCGCTCGGAAAAGTCGATTTGCTGGAATTGCCCGAAGGCGGCTGGAACAGCCTGCTGACGGCTTCAGCGCTGGCGTTCTTTGCTTTCGTAGGATTTGAAGAAATCGTCAAGCTGGCCGAAGAAACGCGCGAGCCGGAAAAGAACATTCCGCGCGCGTTATTCATTACCAGTATTATCGTGATCGTCATTTATGAGCTGGTAGCCATCAGCGCGGTGAGCGTGGTTCCGTCCGATCAGCTGGCTGAATCCCAAAGTCCGCTGGCGGATGTCGTTCGTTCACAGATCGGACAGACCGGCATTGTCACGATTTCAGCAATCGCTTTGTTTTCGACGGCCAACACGATTTTATCGAACATGCTCGGCAGCTCGCGGATTTTCTTCAATATGTCCGGTGAAACGCGTGGACTGAAGTTCTTCTCGAAGCTTTCGGACAAACGCAAAACACCGGTCGCCGCGCTCGTGCTCATTGCGGGAGTTATGATCGCGTTCACTTTCATTGAAGACATCGAAACCATCGCCCGCATCGCCACGACGTTCATTTTCCTCACCTTCCTGGCGGTAAATCTGTGCGTGATTATTCTCCGATTCAAAAGAAAACGCCTGAAAAGAGCTTATAAAGTGCCGTTAGCAATCCGCGGCCTTCCAGTTCCATCCGTAATTGGCGTTGTTTTTACGCTGATTTTGCTGATCTATAACGTTGCAAGCCTTATTTCCGGCGAGCAGTGATTTAGTGAGCAGTTGTCGGTGAGCAGTGAACAGATTGTTTTTGCTGACTATTCGGTGTAAATAACCTACTGCCCACTGTTTACTGTTCACTCCTTGTAGTATACGACTCCATCTAGTTTCATCATCCACTGGCCATTTACTTCGTAAGGCTCTTTGTCAATTTTCATGTGCGGTGACGGTCCGATGACCAATTCGTGCTTAAAATTCGTGACCATAGCCCGCCCAAAACTTGACGATTCACAACCACAGAGGTTTTCCTCACACGTATCCTGACATTGCAGACCAAAGCCGGCAAATCTCTTGCTTCTGATCAGGATCTCATTGCGATACAACATTCCTGTCGCCGTGTCTTCTATAACGTCTGTGCGCCATCTGCCCATAAAATGAGGGTTGTATTTCGCCGCTTTCTTGTTGCAGGCAGGTGCAAGCAACAGTATACCAAACAGAATGATGATCAGGTGTTTCATATCTTATTTTCTTAGTGAGCAGTTGTCAGTGAGCTGTGAGCAGATTTGTTTCCAAAGCCATTCGGTGTAAATAACCTACTACTTACTGCTCCCTGTTTACTGTTCACTGTTTATAATAGAGGATGCCATCAATTCGCATGATCCATTGTCCGTCGAGCTCGTAAGGTTCTTTGTCTATGCTCATCGGCTGTGAATTCCCGATTTTCAATGATTGCTGATCCGGATAGCTTACAACGGCTGTTCCCGAGACTTCGGATTCGCAACTGCACAGATTTTCTTCACAAACATCCTGGCAGAGATACCTGAACGATCCGTCTTTCTTATTGATCACGATTTCATTGCGGTAGGTAATGTCCGCCACGGTATCTTCAATCGCTTCCGTGCGCCACGTTC
>DJFN01000063.1:51706-69678 GCA_002432085.1 Flavobacteriales bacterium UBA5871 | reverse complement strand
CCAGTAGTATCCAAAGTGCGTGTTTCATATCTTATTTTTTAGTGAGCAGTTGGCGGTAAACAGTGAGCAGATTTGTTCCTGAGGTCGTTTCGGTGTAAACACCTGCTGTTCACTGTTTACTGGTCACTGTTTACTATTCACTGCTTACTTCTTAGCTTGTAATTCGAACAATTCGTCGCGCAGTCTTGCTGCTTCCACGAAATCGAGGTCTTTCGCCGCTTTTTCCATCTGCTTGCGTTTCGCTGTGATGGCTTTTTCCAGTTCTTCCGGCGTATAATAAACCAACGCCGGCTCGGCAGCCATCGATGCAGTCACATCCTGCTCTTTCTGGAAACGCGCGTAAACGTCGCCATCCGCCACTTTGGTCGATTGCATGATCTTCTCTTTCGACTTGTTGAGCGGTGTCGGCACTTTGCCGTGTTCTTCGTTGTAAGCTATCTGCATCGCCCGGCGACGTTCCGTTTCAGCAATGGTTTTTGCCATCGAGTCGGTCATTTTATCGGCATACATGATCACAAGCCCGTTGACGTTTCGTGCAGCACGACCAACAGTCTGTACCAAAGAGCGTTCGTTCCGGAGGAAACCTTCTTTGTCGGCATCGAGAATGATCACCAGGCTGACTTCCGGCAAATCGAGTCCTTCACGCAGAAGGTTCACACCGATCAGCACATCGAATTCGCCCAGACGCAGCTGACGCAGAATCTCCACGCGCTCAATCGTATCGATGTCCGAGTGAACGTAACGGCAGGCAATTCCCATCTTATCGAGGTATTTCTGCAATTCCTCCGCCATCCGCTTGGTGAGCNNCTTGGTGAGCGTCGTGATCAGCGTTCGTTCTTCGCGTTCCACGCGCTGCTGCACTTCTTCGATCAGGTCGTCGATCTGGTTTTGCGTCGGACGAACTTCGATGATCGGATCGAGCAATCCGGTCGGGCGGATCAGCTGTTCGGCTACGATTCCTTCGGATTGTTCCAGCTCGTAATCGGCCGGTGTTGCGGAAACATAAATGAGCTGGTTTACGATGCCTTCGAATTCCTCGAATTTCAACGGGCGGTTGTCCATCGCGGCCTGCAAACGGAAACCGAATTCCACCAGGTTGATCTTCCGGGCACGGTCGCCGCCGTACATCGCCTGGATCTGCGGCAGCGTTACGTGACTTTCATCGATGATCACCAGGAAATCGTCCGGGAAGTAGTCCAGCAGACAGAATGGCCGTGTTCCCGGTGCGCGCTGGTCGAAGTAACGCGAGTAGTTCTCAATGCCCGAACAGTAGCCCAGCTCGCGCATCATTTCGAGATCGTAGCTGGTGCGTTCTTCAAGTCGTTTGGCTTCCAGCAGCTTGCCTTCCTGGCGGAAATTTTCCACCTGTATGACCATATCGATTGCGATCTGATCAATGGCTCTTCTTGTCGTTTCCGGGCTGGAGACGAAGATATTCGCCGGGTAAATATTGATATCGTTGTAACGGTCGATCTCGGTATTGTTCTCCGGATCGATCGCCTTGATCGTCTCGATCTCATCGCCCCAGAACTCGATGCGCAGGGCGTAATCGGCATAAGCGAGGAAAATATCGATCGTATCGCCTTTCACCCGGAAATTGCCACGCTTGAAATCCATTTCCGTTCGGGAATACAGGTTTTCCACCAGTCGAAGCAGGAATTTGTTCCGGGAAATGAGCTGACCTTTGTGGATGTGAATGATCGAGTTGGCAAATTCATGCGGGTTTCCGATACCGTAAATGCAGGAAACAGACGACACAACGATCACATCTTTCCGGCCCGACAGCAGCGCCGATGTGGCCGAAAGTCGCAGCTTTTCCAATTCGTCGTTGATCGCGAGGTCTTTTTCGATATAGGTATCGCTGACCGGCAGATAGGCTTCCGGCTGGTAATAATCGTAGTAGCTGACAAAATACTCGACCGCGTTTTCCGGGAAGAACTGCTTGAACTCGCCATACAGCTGGGCCGCCAGTGTTTTGTTGTGCGAAAGGATCAGCGTCGGTTTACGGACTCCTTTGATGACATTCGCCATCGTAAATGTCTTCCCGCTTCCCGTTACACCGAGCAAGGTCTGGTGACGTATGCCGCTGTTCACTCCTTCAACAAGCTGGGCAATGGCTGTCGGCTGATCGCCGGTAGGTTCGAAATCGGAAACGAGCTGAAAATCCATAGATTCAAANNCGTTTTTTTAACATCCCGGATGCAAACCAGCTGCTTCCATTTTGATGACGGGACAAGTTTGTCCCGGCTCGGGACAAAAACGAGACAGTCTAATTCGGAAAATGATTGCTCAAAAGGGTAATTTGCTCATTTGTCAGCACTTTATATACTAAACCGTTTACTATTTCGCTACCTTTGTTCCATTGATGTCACATCAAGAAGAGATTCTGTCACGACGATTGGTTTATGTCAAACGATAGAGTAACCGTAGTAGTACTAGCGTGCTGCTACGGTTTTTTTGTTCTGAAGCTTCCTTCCAAACCTCCTCGGAGGATTTTCTGCCTGCGTTCGTCCGCAACATGTTCCCTTTCCTGACTATATTTGCAACTCGAAAAACCCTTCTATGCTGATATATGGAATCTTCCTGTTGTTCGTTTTTGCGCTGCTGGCGCTGGATCTCGGAGTATTCCATAAATCGAAAAAGCCGGTTAGCGTAAAAGAATCGCTGGCCTGGACAGCTGTCTGGGTATCGCTGGCCCTGTTGTTCGGCGGCGTGGTTTTCTGGATGTACAGCACGAACTTCCTCGGCGTCAATCCGAAAGGCGATCTGCCAGGCAAAGCCATGATCGATTTCTACACCGGTTACCTGATTGAAGAATCGCTGAGCCTCGACAACATCTTCGTGATGGCGCTCATTTTCTCGTATTTCAAGATCCCGGAGCGTTTCCAGCACAACATCCTTTTCTGGGGAATCCTCGGCGCCGTCGTTTTCCGACTGATCATGATCCTGCTCGGAACGGCTTTCGTGAAGCAATTCGAATGGGCGACTTACATTTTCGGTGCTATCCTGCTCTATTCCGCTTATCGTATGATCCGGGAATCGGACGAAGAAAGCGATTTCAAGGACAGTTTCGGAGTGCGTTTGCTGAGCAAGATCATTCCGATCGACTGGAACCACCAGCACGGGAAATATATCGTGATTCACAACGGCAAACGCATGGCAACGGTCCTGCTGGCTTGTCTAGTTGTGATCGAATTCACCGATATTCTCTTCGCGGTCGATTCCATTCCGGCGATCTTCGCTGTGACCAAAGATCCGTTCATCGTTTTTACATCGAATATTTTCGCCATTCTCGGGCTTCGGAGCCTTTATTTCTTCCTTTCGGGCATGCTGCACCGTTTCGAATACCTGAAGTATTCACTGGTGTTTATCCTGGCTTTCATCGGGGTGAAAATGATGGTCGTTCACTTCATCGAAATCCCGAGCTGGATTTCGCTTTCGATCATAGCCACGGCGCTCGCTATCGGGCTGCTCGTTTCGTTGCGGAAGACCAAATAATTCCCCATTCCGAACTATTAACGCGTCTTCGTCTTTTTTGGCTTTCGGGCGCTTCGCCTTTGNNGCCTATTTTAGAGTAAACGCAACACAAATGGGAAAAATCGTACCGATAGGAAACATTGCTATAGTCGTGCACGGCGGCGCGGGACCAGACAGCGACTTCCTTCTTCAACATCTTCCGGAATATGAAAAAGGACTGAGCCTGGCCGTTGATGCCGGATACAAGATCCTGAAAAAAGGAGGAAGCGCAATCGACGCGGTTGAAGCAGCAGTACGCGTGCTCGAAGACGATAAGCATTTCAATGCCGGCCGGGGCGCTGCGATCACGGCTGCCGGAAATGTCGAAATGTGCACATCGATTATGGATGGTCAGACTAAAAAAGCAGGCGCTGCTGCGATCGTCACCAATGTCCGGAACCCTATTTCATTTGCCAAAGCTCTGATGGATGATGAAATACTCATGTATGTCGGCGGCGAAGAAGCTTACGAGACGGCGAAAGATCTCGGGCTGAAAACCGAGCCCGACAGCTATTTCGTTACCGATCACCAATGGGAGGAATTCGAAAAAGAGCGCAGCAAAAAACCCGCTCAGCGAGGACCGGCATTCGAAAAATACATGAAGCGGAAACACGGAACGGTCGGGGCGGTTGCACTCGATAGTCGCGGAAATCTTGCTGCAGGAACGTCAACCGGAGGAACCGTTTTTGCACAACCCGGACGTATTGGCGATAGCTCCATGATCGGTGTCGGAACATTTGCAGACAACAAAACAGCGGCCGTTTCCTGTACCGGCGACGGCGAATACCTCATAACGGAAGTCATGGCTTACAATATCGCTGCGACGGTCGAACACACAGGATGTACAATCCAGGAAGCCATGGATCGTGTTATCCACAAGAAGAACAAGGATAAAAAAGGCGATTTGGGCGCAATTGGTATCGATTCGAAAGGCAATATCGGAATCGCGTTCAACAGCGAACAAATGGCGCGCGCGTGGAGAACACCGGACGACAGCGGAATCGAGATTTACCGGTAATAGCTTACCTGCGCGGCGGGCGCTTCATCATTTTCCCGCTTTTCTTGCGGTATCTGCGCTCTGCAAAAGGTGATTGCTCGATGGTATGCGCGTAGTTCAGCGTAATTTCATGAGACGAGTCGAAACGCTTGTGCGGCGTGAAATACGAGTTTTCGTAAGAATAGATGATACGCAATCCTTCCTGGAGGAAAATGCCCACGGAAGCACCGATTGTGTTGTCCGAACGGTAGCCGCCACCAAACCAGACAAGCTGCTGGATCAGCACATGACCGTCAAACGACATCGACATGGGCGCGCCGGCAACTCCTCTGACCATAATCGACGGATAGAGGACGAAATTGTCGTTGAAGCGCACTTTGTAGCCGATATTTCCATAGAAATGGTTGTCCTGCGTTCCGTAGATGTAAGTGGAATCGACTGCGTTGTTGAACATATACGGCAGCCCAAGGCCAAAAGTCAGGTTTTTCGATTGAACGGTCAGACCGGCTCCCATGTTGAAACCGCCTGCTTTCAATCTTGTCAGTGTCGGATCGATTGGTCCGTCGAAGTAAACGTAATCTGCACCCAACGAACGCTGCTGGTAACCGAGCTTCAGACCGAATCCGATAGCCAGCTTGCGTGTGATCCAGGCATGGTAAGCATAGCTGAAACCGATATCGAGCACATTGAGCTGTGCCGCGTGATCGTTGGTCACGACCATTCCGGCGCTGTGATTTTTGGTAAAACGGTAGAAGCCGTTCGCAGCAACCGTGAGCGGAGTTTCGCCAGCCGTCATCCATTGTTTACGCGTCGTGAGCGCAGCACCGAAACGCGTTTGCACATCCACATAAGCGGGATTGTACAGGCCGGGATTGAGCATGTACTGGTTGAAATTCATGCGCATCTGGGAAAAAACAGGCGTTCCTGCGAACAGGCAGCAAATGAAGAGTATTTTTTTCATCGTACCAGCGTGATTTTTCCGGTGGCGTTGTTCCCGATACCGTCGTAAAACTCAAAGTAATAAATGCCGTCGGTGACCTTGTTGTTGATCATGGCGCCGCCGCGGTTATTGGTCCCGTCCCATTCGTTGTTGTAAGGCTTGGCCTGGTAGACAACTTCACCCCAGCGGTTGAAGATCTTGAGGCTGTTGCCCGGATAATTCTCTACGTTCAGGATAACGAACGTTTCGTTGTAGCCGTCTCCGTTCGGTGAAACGAAGTCGGAAAAGATCATATCGTTCAATTTGAGTGTATCGGCCTGCGGTGCTTCAGTTTCCGCGTGCTCGCGGATAGTGGTATTCCCGGCTTTATTCCAGCTGATCAGTGTGAATCCCAGTATGCAACAGAGTAAAAACCCGTATTTCATTTCTGCGTTTTTTACAAATGTCACGATTTAAATGAGTTCGGCTATCATTTTGGCATACTTTTTTTCGAACGGCATTGAAATCCTGAGGTCCTGTTCCGCTGACTGATTGATCGGTTCTTTATGGATTTACGAATGAGCTAGCGGATTAACAAACCACATTATTTTCAGAGATCCGTGTTCTCCTACTTTTTTGNNCGCAAGCGCTTTCCGGGATCGGTTAGCCCAGCCGGACAGGCTTAGCTTCGAATTAAAGTACAAAATGTATTAACTGTGCCGTTTAGCTAAAACAACATCCGCAGAGCAGCAATCGGGAGGGTTGAAAGAGCTCAATATCGGTTAAGGAAATCGCTAAGTCCGCATTATTCAGAATGCTTTTTGGACATTTCCACCAACGAGCGTATCGTTTCGTTCGGCATGGTCATGGCCAGTGAATGAGCGGTTTGACCGTCCAGGTTTTTGACCTGCAGATTGGCTCCGGCCTTCACCAGCTCTTTGACGAGCTTTTCGTTCTGGTTGAGCACAGCGTACATGAGAGCGGTGTTGCCATCCGGGCCCTGAACATCGAGGTTCGCGCCTTTTTTGATCAGCAAGGAAGCAATGGCCGTTTCGTTCTGAAAACAGGCGGCTTGCAGCGGGCTTCCCTCATGCGAGTGACCGTTGACATTAGCTCCTTTGCTTACAAGCATTTGGGCGGCTTTCAGCTGTCCACGGTAACAGGCGATCATCAGCGGTGTAAATCCTTTGTCGTTAACGGCGTTCACCGTATCGGACTTCTGACCTGCCAGCTCTTTAATCCGTTTTGCGTCGCCTGTGCGGGAAGCTTCGAAAATATCCTGCGCCGACACGTGAAACGTCAGCATTGTCAGGACTAAGAACAGCCATTTAGTGTACATAGATCCGCACCGTTTGGGTTGCTGTTTCCGATTCCAGTCCGACGAAATAAATGCCGGTCGGCAGGTCTGAACAATCGGTTACCGGCTGCAGATTTACTCTGACAATCTTTCCGGAAGCGTCGAGAAGTGTAGCTTTGACCGAACTTCCCGGCTTCAGCTTCAGAATGGTCCCATCCCAGCTGATGCCCGCGTTTTCGAGCTCCGTTAAACCGACATTCAAAGCCGTTTCGAAGTTCCAGGCCGTTGTATCGCTGATTCCTGCGAATGTATTGGAAGCCAGATCTTCTATCGCTCCGGCATCGATGACAACATGGTAATTCGTTTCAGGCAGAAGCTCGCTTGCCGGCGTGATCGTCACGGTCGAACCGGAAATGTTCACCGCTGAGCTCGTAGCTACATCGAACTGCTCGTCCGGTGAAACACCGCTTTCGTCAACGAGCGTGATAAATCCTGTTTCGGCCGCGATCGGCTCGTTGAACGTGATAACCAGTGCCGTGTTCTGCGGCACATTCGTAGCGTTGTCGGCCGGTGCAAATGGCGCTACCAGCTCCGGAGCCGTGAAATCGCCAGTTGTGAAGCTCCAGGCCGTGTTGTCGGAGATTCCCGCATAGTTATTGCCAATCAGATCGCCGATCAGACCGTTATCGATGAGCACGTAGTAACCGGTTGACTCGTCCAGATTGCCGGTAATATCAATCGTCACCACGTTTCCGGCAACGCTGATTCCCGGATGTGCAGACGCAAAGGATTCCACCAATGTGCCACCTGATTCATGGAGTCGGATCGAAAGGACCATCGACGCATTGATCTGAACCGGCTCATCGAATGTGAGCACAAGGTTCGTTCCAAGCGCTACGCCCATTGCGTTATCGGCCGGTGAAGTTCCGAGCAATGATGGCGCTACAGCTTCATTCGTATTGAAATTCCAGGCTGTATTGCTGGAAATTCCTAAGTAGGCATTTCCCGAAAGATCTGTAACGGCCGTTGCCGCGATGTGCACGTAATAATTCGTATTGATCACCAGGTCGGCTGTCGGATTGATCGTAACCGTTGCAGCAGCAAAGCTTACCTGCGGAGAAGTCGCCACGTCGAAGGATTCGATCAATGTTCCGCCGCCATCAAACAGCTCGATCACACCTGTTCCGGCCTGAATGTTTTCGTTGAATGTAGCGGTGAGATTGGTCGTGAGCGCAGCTCCTGAAGAATTATCAGCCGGAGATAATGGATTGACGGTCGCCAGCACCGGCGCCGTAATATCGTTCGTGTTGAAATTCCAGGTCGTGTTGTCGGTGAAGCCGGCAAATGCGTTTCCTTCCATATCGGTAATGGCCGTCGGATCGACATGCACATAGTAGTCCATGTTCTGTACGAAATTTGCCGACGGGTTGAATAAGACGGTGCTTCCGGAGATCGACAATCCCGGGCTTCCGCTGGAAACAGTTTGCACGACGTTGTTGCTTTCGTCGTACAACGTGATGGAACCGGCTCCAAACTGCACATTTTCGTTGAAGTTGATCAGCAGGTTGGCTGTGAGCGAAACCTGGTTGGCGTTGTCGGCCGGACTGAACGAATTCACCGTCGGTGGAATAATATCCGCCAGAACCCAGTTCCGAACGATACCGCTGGCTCGATTTCCTCCGTGGTATTGCAGCTGGTTGCTGGCTGAAGGCCCTTTCGCCCAGAACAGGTTTTGCGTAGTCGCCGCGAAATTGAAGGTCACGTCATTTGCATCGCCCGTACTGAGCGCACGTGAAGCAACGATCGTACGATTCGCACCCACGACATTATTGGAAATCACCGACCAGTCCTGCTGAGCGTCTACGGAAGGCTCATTTCCCGATCCTATCATGCGATGATCGCGCAGCTGCAATGGCGCCGCCCCCGTTCCGAGTGTCGACCAGATGATCGCATCGTTTCCGGTTCCCATTCCCGTTCCGAAGCCAAAAGCCAGGAAACGGTCGGCCGGTCCCTGAACGGTTACGGTGATCGTTGTGGTGGTCATTTCGGCACCAAAGTACATTCCGCTTCCCGGCGTGAGCTCGGCAAAAGCGATTTCTTTCACCTGGGCCAGTGAAAACAATGGAAGTGCAAGAAACAAAAGGGTGTAATATCGTTTCATAGGCGTAGTATTTTTGGCCAAATTACGTGAAAATCACGACGTTCACATCGTTTTTTAGCATTTGAACAGTTTGAGAAAACAATGTGCGGTATTCATACGAAAATTGTCTTTTTAAGGATCAGCACCAACGTCAAATGAATTAATTTCGGGTTCAATTTATATTTGACCTATGGAACTTACTACAACTTACAAAATCGGCGATCTGCTGGACGGCGGCATCGTATTTTTCATCGATAAAAGCGGTCAGCACGGACTGGTCGCTGCACCTGTCGATCAAAGCGAAGGAACGCAATGGTTTAACGGAACGAATGTCCAGACGATGGCTTTTCGAAACGGTATCGGACAGGGAAGCTACAATTCGGAAAAGATCATCGGCATTCAGGGCATGGGCAATTATGCAGCTATGGATTGTGCCTGTTATTTGCTGAATGGCAACGGCGACTGGTACCTGCCTTCGATCTACGAGCTGGACCTGATGTACCGGCCCATTGGCAACGGCGGCAGCGGACCGAACAAGAATATCGGAAAGTTTGCGAACAAGTATTACTGGAGCTCTACCGAGAAAAACGTCAGTGAAGCGTTTGTGTCTCCGTTTAACGCGGGCGGACAGGTTACCATGGTAAAAGGCTCAGGCACTATCGCCGTTCGTGCGATCCGGGCGTTTTAAATTCCAACCTTCCCGGAAAAAGGTATTGTATATCCTGTCGGCACTTGTTTATTTTGAATCATGCAGGAAGAAATACCCGTTCATACGTTTGTAGACACCCGGAACCGGTTGTTCGAAGTCTTGCCGTTGAATGCGAAGTCGGAAGACGATTCCGCCAATCCGCACCGGCACGACTATGTAGCGTTGTTTCTCCTGAATGAAGAAGGCATGGGGAATCACGAGATCGATTTCATCGACTACCCTATTCCGCGCTACTCGATCCATTTTGTGAACCGAGGACAAGTGCACAGACTGGACCGCTCACCCGATCGTTCTTCCGGTGATGTGATCCTTTTCAACCTCGAATTTGTATTCAGCAGCAGCGCACTTTCGGCCGATAAACAGCTGTCTATTCTGAACGGCATGAACCGCTTTCCTGTTCTCGAGCTCGACGCGGAGACTTACGACCTCTTCCGGAAGATCGTTCAGAATATGTACGACGAGCTGGCGCATCCAACGCGTTTTACGCAGCATGTTCTGGCATCCTATATTTATATCATCATGGCGCGTTACCAATGTCTGGTAGAAGGCGACGGCGGCTATCCGCAGGAACGCAGCTCGATGGCTTACCGGTTCACGGAGTTGGTCAACGAACACCTTGCAACGATGCGACAGGTCCAGGAATATGCCGATAAACTCCACATCGGAACGAAGACACTGGGCCGTTTATGCCAGGAAGCTTTCCGGAAAACACCGCTGGAGATCATCCAGGACCGTTTGCTGGTGGAAGTGAAACGTCAGGCCTATTATACCGAAAAATCCGTGAAGGAGATTGCAGCCGATTTGTCGTTCAACGATTCTTCGCATCTGAATAAGTTCTTTAAATCGCAGACGGGGCAGACTTTGGGGGAATTTCGGGAGCAGCGGCGGTTGGTTCATTGAATCTCAATTCCTTTAACTGGCTAATCCCTCTTAATGGGTCTCCCGCAGATTCCGCAGATGCTCGNNTTAAAGTCCTGATGTCTTAAAATCCTAATATCCTGAAATCTGTCTGAAATTTACCGAACAAGGTCTGAATTGTACTTCCCGTAATTGCTGCAATTGGTCGAATTTAGCTGTATCAAAAAACAGAAATATGAAACAGTTAGTACTCCTCTTCCTTTTTGCCGGATTCTCCTCCTTCAGCTTTGCACAGTACACGGTCGATTTCAACAGCGGTCTTCCTTCCGATTGGACACAGACCAGCGGTGCGGATTTCACCTGGGTGCTCAATGCTTCGCAGGGGTTCGATAATTCGGGTTGTGCGATGGTCGATCAGAGCGGAGACGCCGCCATTGGCAGTGCCAAATTCGAAACGCCTTTCTTCGACCTCAGCGGTGAGTCCGATCCTGTGTTCCGGTTTGTTCATGCTTGCCTGAGAAACAACTTCATGCCGCCTGTGATCCGGATCCATTATAACACCGGCAGTGGCTGGACAGAAATCGGTGCGACGGGTGAATTCGGTGGCTCTGCGGATTTTTCGCCGCCACTCGACGATGAAAGCATTATTTGGGACACATTGGAAATCAGCTTGGTAGCACTGAGCAGTGAAACACACGTTCAGTTCATGATCGAAGCCGATTTTCCCAACGGCGGCTGGGCTTTACTCGATAATGTTTCCATCGATGGCGTGGTTTCTACCCTGGGAATCACAGAAACGACAACTCCGGCTAATGTGCTGGTTTACCCGAATCCGACACACAATAAGCTATTCATTACCGGCACGGCCGTTCAATCGGTTAGCATTCTCGACGTCAACGGGAGGCTGATCGCAGTACCTGAGGTGGCTCCGGTCGAGCTCTCCATCGATGTTAGTCACCTGGGTGCCGGCTGTTACTTTTTAGCAATCACAGCAAACGAAGGGAAGTTTTGTATTCCCTTTATGGTGAAAGAATAGAGCAGTATTCTTTCCAGTTCAAAAGCAGGGAGTTTGCTAAGTGCTCCCTGCTTTTTTTATGCGGTGATTTAAGGCTTGCGTCTTGCCGGAAGCGGTGTTCCCGGTGATTTGTTCACATCGATGTGACCGCTACCGCTTGTCTGACGCGGACTGTTGTTGATGTTCGGCGATGTCTGTCCNNGTTGTAGATGAGCCCGATGTCGATTTCTGCTCTCCGGTCTGAGTCGGCGTTTGTGGTGTTTGCGTTTGTGCGCTGGCCAGGGAAGCTCCGCCCAATGTCAGCAGCAATGTTAAAACAGTTGTCTTCATACCTTTAAAAATTGAAGTGTTAGTAAAAAGTGTTTACGTAAACAGTAGTATCTGATACTTCTGCAATATTCCGACGACGAGCCCGGGATTTTTTCACCGTTTCCACTGAAAATGTCTTCCCTGCTTTCAGGGGAAAACGCTTGTATTTCTTATCTTAGGANNGTCCGGGGCGATTCGTTGTCCGTATTTTTGTAGTATCAAGATTCTGAAAATGACAGCTGACAGCTCTTCCATTTCATTTCGTCGCACGGCACTTATTGCCGGCTGGTCGCTGGTGGCTATGGCCCTGCTGGCCGGATTCAGCTACGGTTATGTGTTCAATCGTTTGTTCGTTCCGGGAAAGGATTTCGAAACAACGACGAACATTCACAGCAACGAAAGCCTGTTCATTGCCGGCTGGCTGGGCTTCTTGCTCGTTTTACTGCTGGATATCATCACGGCTCTGGCATTGCATGCATTTTTCAGACGCGTCAACCGGAAATTATCGAAGCTGACCGCTTTGCTTCGCCTGATCTACGGCGGTTTTCTTGCCTATGCGCTTTACCGTTTGCTGAATGTCTTGTTCATCGCTACTGATTTCGGTGGATTGACTTCCGTGGACGCGTTTCAGCAGATCTGGTCGGTCGGATTGATCGTTTTCGGTTGCCACCTCATCCTGCTTGGTTGCCTGGCGTTTGCTTCCGGATTCGTTCCGAAGATCTGGAGCGTTTTGCTTTTCATCGCGGGCGTTTGCTACCTGTTTTCGAACGGACTTCAGCAGCTTTGGCCGGGCTATGAAGCGATTAAATCCACTGTCGACAGCATTTTGAGCTTGCCGATGATTGTTGGGGAATTGGGATTTGCGATCTGGCTGGTGGTGCGTGGAGGGAAAGCGAAATGAATCACCACAAAGGAGCAAAGGCAAATTGATTAGCTGTGTTTAGTAGGGAAGCAAAGGTACTCCGGTTTTAAATTTTAGAATGATTTTTCCGATATTCTTCTGCAAAGCAGAAGAGGAATTCTTTGTTGGTAACAACTCCACTTTTTAGAATAAGAACATTTTCTGAACGACAAAACTCTTTGCTCCCTTTAAGCAGTATGGGTGTATCTGTCCGCCCGAGGCGGATGCTCCTTTGTGGTGAGCGTTATGTATTACTTCTTCAGAATCCTCCTTTTCATCCGGCTCAGTGATTCCGGCGTCATGCCGATGTAGCTCGCGATCTGGTGCTGCGGTACGCGCTGGAGCAATTCGGGGCGGGTTTCGAGTAAATGAAGGTAGCGTTCTTCGGGGGAAGATGTGATAAACGTAGCAAACAATTCCTGTGTTTTTCCGTGGTCCTGGGCCATGAACATGCGACTCAGCGATTCGAAGCGCGGGAACTTGCGATAAATTTCTTCTTCGTGATCGATATGCCCGACAACGGTCGTGGTCTCTTCCACGCAGGCAAATCCGTAAGTCGAAGGAAGCTGCTGCGAATAGCTGGTGAACGCTACTACCGGCTCGAATTCGGTGAAGAAAGCAGTTGTTTTCTCTTCTCCATCGACCAGCTGGAATTGCCGCATACAGCCTTTCAGAATGAAGAAGCATTCTTTCGAGATTTCGCCTTCACGCAGCAAAACCATTCCTTTTTTATAGGTCGCAACGGGAATTTCATCCTCGATCGCGCGGATTTCTTCAGGCGTGAGATCAATGAAGCTGGAAACGTAGGCTACAAGCGGATGCATGGCTATTTATTCGTCCGGTATTTCGCCCAGTTATCCAGCGCTTTGTTGTAGAAAGTCTGCAGCCGCGTGCTGTCGACATCCAGGTAGACTTTGAAATTGTCGCCGTTTGTTTTGTAGACCGTCAGGCAGGAAGCATACGTGAGCTTCGTATGCAAATCCGTGCAGGTAATGGAATCGATCTCGTTATGAAAGAACGCCGAATGAATCTCTTTCTCTCCGTCCTCGATCCAGTAATAAGCGATGCGGTCGCCGGTGATAAAGCTCCCGGCTGTTTTGATGCCTTTCCAACCGCCATTAGTCTCAAAGAGCTCGATCGTTTCGTTCTTTTGGAGAATGCCCAGCTGTTCGATGAAAGCGCGATCTTCCGAATCGAGATTGTCTTCTGTTTTGTTGCCTGAACAGGAAAACAATCCGCTTGCACAGAAAAGTAGAAGAAAGAAAAATGCAGGTTTCATTTCATCGATTTCGAAGACAATGATACGGAAAACAAAAAACCGAATCGCAGATTGCAACCCGGTTTTTGCTTTTGTTGTCGTAACTCAATGTGCCATTGCAAGCTCTTTGCCGGTACCGTATGCTTTGAAATACGTAATGTACGAAACGACCAGGAGCGCGAGGATAATGAACGGGAAAAAGCTGTCTCCTACCGGACCGTCGACCGCGAAGTGACTGATCGCAGCACAGATGAAGTTGAATCCGAAACCGGCATAGGTCCATTCCTTGACAGGGCGAGGCAGGCGCGGGATCATCAGAGCGATGGCACCCAGTATTTTGAAAGCTATCAGCGTGTAGGCGAAGTATTCCGGGTAATCCAGGTGAACAACACCCGCAGCAACGAGATCGGGAGCGAACAACAGCGTGGCCAGTGGCATGACTCCTTCGAACAGGAACAGCAGCGTTGTGACGATCCA
The DNA here is from genome assembly GCA_002432085.1 of Flavobacteriales bacterium UBA5871. Classification (GTDB taxonomy): domain Bacteria; phylum Bacteroidota; class Bacteroidia; order Flavobacteriales_D; family Crocinitomicaceae; genus Fluviicola. The sequence goes on along the minus strand of DJFN01000063.1, from coordinate 55,282 downwards.
GAAAGTGATTTTGTGCTTTTTCATGACGTTTATTTTGTGAGTTTTTCCAATAAAGTGTCGAGGCGCGACAATGTGGACATCATTCCTTCTTCCATGCCCATCTGGATAACCGTTTCCAGGTCTGCAAGCGAGTTGTAGGTCACCACGGTTTCTACCAGTGCGTGCTCGCCTTTGTCGGTGAATGTTACGTTCCAGTGAGCGCGCGGCAGATCGGGATTAATGTTTCCTTCCGGGTCGCAGAAAGCATCGTAACCGGTGTAGCCATCGATTGGACGAATCGTATCGTAATCCATGCGTCCCCAGTATTCGGTTCCGTTCGGCTCGACCATTGCGTAGATCCAGTGTCCGCCGTTTTTAAAATCCATGGATTTCGTTTTGGTTGTCAGCGGCGACGGAGCGAACCATTGGTCGAGCAGCTCTTGTTTCGTGTAGCAATCCCAAACCAATTGACGGCCGGCTGCAAATTCTCTTCTCAATGTCAGTGTGTTATTTTCCTTATCTGCGAGGAAATCGAATTGTAACTTGTTCATCTTTATTTGTTTTTAAGTTTTTGCAATAATAAATCCAGTTGTTTAAAGCGGCTTTCCCAAATCTTCCTGAATTGCTCCAGCCATTTTCGTTCTTTTTCTTTCATGTTGTTTCAGTTTAAGAAACCGTTTGGTTGCAAATATATGCGCAACCATTTGGTTTCTCAAAACTTTTTGGCAATTATTTTTCAGAAAAAATCATAAAATACTGTTTTTCAGAATCATAAAAATCCATCTTTTAAACCGCCTCTTGTCGTTTAGCCCAAAAAAAGCCATTTAACCGCTTCTTTTACAAACCTTAACTTTCTTTCAAATTCTTTAAGGATAATGCCTTAGAGAACCTCCTAACTTGTGTGTTCAAATCATTCATAATAGTATTCATTCACAACAACTCAATGCTATGAAAAATTGTACATATTTTTTCAGAAACGGTATGCTCGCGGCTTTTCTGCTCATCAGCGGATGGGTCCGCGCAGCTACTTACACGGCTACTTCTTCGGGAATGTGGTCAAGCGCATCCACATGGGAAGGCGGCGTTAGTCCGGGAAGCTCAATTGGCTTGCTCGATAATGTCATTATCAATGAAGGCGTAACCGTTACGCTCGATATGGATGTGGAATTCACCGGCCTGATCACCGGATTGCAGGTCGACGGAACACTCCAGACTACTTCGGAATACATGCTCGACATGAACAGCGCCGGACTTTCCGGAACGGGAACACTCGACCTGCACAGCCTGCGTTTCGGTCCCACAGCCTCAATGAGCTTTTCAGGTACGGCCAATATCGACAAGCTGTGGAACAACAGCCTCGCGCTCAATATTGCTTCAGACATGGATATCAACGATACGCTCTATCTCGAAGCCGGTTCGTTCAACCTCGTTGCCGGTGGCGCTCTGACGCTGACTTCCGGTATGGTGATCCGCGTCGATGACGGAACGATGGTTGCTTCCGGTGGAACGCTGAACAACACCAACGATTACTCCGTAATGTATGTCGGAACGGATAAAAACACAGGCGCTGAGCTCGACGGAAGCGGTCTGACCGATGTCTGGGTGAATCTCGACGACAACGACCAGGCACTTTCTATCAGCGGCGACGTTACGATGGAAGGAACGCTGCATCATCAGCAGGGACAAATTGACCTGAACGGCGGTGAGCTCACGCTGAAGGACGACTACATCGCTACAGGCGGTACGTTGTTTGTAGGAAGCGGAACTTCCGGCCTGCACATCGAGCATGAGAGCTCGCTCACCAGCAACCTTGTTTTCGATGAAGATGGCAGCACGCTGGGCGATCTTACCATAGATATCGAAGATGAAAACGGTCATGTGAACCTCGGCAGCGATCTGTCCATCAACGGAACAATGACGCTTCACAACGGTGAATTCGATATGCTTTCCGGAACGCTGACTATGGAAAACGGCAGTGAGATCGTGATCGAAGACGGTGAGCTGAAAAACACCGGCGGTGAATTCGACGGCGACAATCAATACAGTGTTACTTACAGCGGCTCGTCCTCCACAATGAGCGGTATCGAGCTTTCCGGTTCCGGACTCAATAACCTGTCCATCGACCTGGAAAATATGTCCGATTCCGTAGAAATTACAGATACGCTTTCGCTCAGCGGTCTGCTCACGCTCGACAACGGCGGTATGGCTATGAACGGCTACGACCTCGAGCTGAACGGTACGCTGTCGACAACATCCAACGGCTGGATCAGCGGTGACGAAGAATCGGATCTGACGTTCAACACGCTTTCACTCGTTGGCGATACGTTGTGGTTCAGCGAAGACAATCACGAATTCGGTATGCTGACCATCAACTCGATTGACGGCAGCGATCTGATGGTTGGAAACGATCTGCGTGTAGAGCACATCAACATGACTTCCGGTGGCATCCAGATCTGGGACAACGAGCTTTGGCTGAATTCTACCGGAACGATTACCGGTGCCAATTCCAATCGTTACGTAAACATTGATGGATCAGGAAGCCTGGTGATGAACGTACAGGTTGCAGCTCCTTATACCATGTACCCGGTGGGAACAGACGGTGGCTATTCTCCGGTGGGGATCCAGCAGAATTCGGGTACGGCAGGCTATTACAAAGTGGGAACCATGAATGGTGTCTGGTCTGACGGAATGGTTGGAACGGATTATGCACTCGACCAGAACGTGGTGAACCGCACCTGGAACGTTTCTTCCGTGAACGGTGGCTCACTCGATTACAACCTGATGACGCAATGGACAGAAGGCATGGAAGTGTTCGATTTCGACCGCGAAAACGCATTCATTATGAACTACACGGAATCCGGCTGGGACAACCAGGACCAGACTTCCGGTCCGGCAACAACTGTGGGCGATATGTATTACCTCGAGCGTGAGAACATCACTACATCCGGTCCTTTTGCCGTGATCAACGATTTTGCGCTGAGCACAGGCGAGCTCGTTGTAACCGACGTTCAGCTTTACCCGAACCCGGTTCAGACTACATTGAACTGTACCGTTACGGTTGATGAAGCGACAACTGTCAGCGTAGCCGACGTTACCGGAAAAGTATTACGCACCGAAGCATTGAAAGGCTTTGGAACCGTAACACACCAGGTTGATTTCACCAACTATCCGGAAGGCGTTTACTACGTGAATCATACCAACTCAAAAGGAACACATTCCTACAAAGTGATCAAATCATTCTAAGCGTTATTTCGCTACCAGAAACGGGGTCGTTGCTTTGCAGCGGTCCCGTTTTTGTTTTTTGCACCCCACGAATCTCTGCTACCCCGCGAATTAGCGAATTAACGCGAATATTTTTTGTGTTATGTGGCAATTAGGTTCGTGACAAGCTTTATGCAACACTTCACTTGCTAACGATTTCCAAACATTCGTGAAGCCGCCATGGGCGGATCATTCGCACAAATTCTACACAGCTCATTAATTCGTGCATTCGTGGGAAACCTTACCAAGTACTTCGGCCTTCCCAAAACGATTTCCCAAAAAAAGAACAAAAAAACTTGTGTAGTTAAATAGCTACACATATATTTGTAGTCAAAT
>DJFN01000063.1:0-51624 GCA_002432085.1 Flavobacteriales bacterium UBA5871 | reverse complement strand
AGATCCTCACCGAATGCGAGCTGCTGGCACAGGAACAAAACGGGCGGGAAATCTACTACCACTTAAATCCTCAAAAAATGAAAGAAATCGCCGACTTCGTTGAGCCCTTCCGCAAGATGTGGGAAGAACGGTTCAGCAAACTGGAAACCATTATGAAACAATACAAACCCAAGAACTGATGGAGCTTAAAACACAACTTCACGCCGAAGAAGGCCGACAGGAAGTGACAATCACCCGCGAGTTCGATCTTCCGGTTGAGCTGCTTTTCAAAGCACATGCCGAAGCGGACATTTTCGAACAGTGGATGTCGCACGATTACGGCACGACTAAAATGACGATTTTCGAACCGCGCAAAAACGGCTGCTACCGATTTGAAACGAAAGATCTGCAGGGCAATGTGCTCTACAGCGCCGGCGGAACGTTTCACGAGTTCGTTGCCAATGAAAAGATCACACGCACGTTCGAAGCAGAAAGCGCATACTTCGACGTCCAGCTGGAATTCCTTGAGTTCGAAAAACTGACCGAGCGTACCAGCAAACTGACGATGAAAAGCGTATACCGCTCGCTCGAATTGCGCGATCAGCACCTCAAGCTGCCCTTCCGGCAAGGACTCAACATGGCCCACGACCGCCTTCAATCCGTTCTCGAAAAACTTAATTTTTAAGCACGAAGCTATTCCGAAGGATATGCTTCGTGCCAACTTCTAACTTTTCAAACTATGAACAAGACAAAAAAAATCATCTACTGGATCGCCACCATCTGGCTCGCACTTGGCATGCTTTCAACCGGAATGGTCCAGCTTCTTCAGGTAGAAGACGAAATGGAAATGATGAGACGACTGGATTATCCCGATTACTTTTCGGCAATCCTCGGCGTCTGGAAAATCCTCGGCGTGATCGCTATTCTCGTTCCGAAAATGCCTGTCGTGAAGGAATGGGCCTATGCCGGCTTCTTTTTCACTGCCACGGGCGCAATCATTTCGCACATTTGTACCGGCGATGCCGTGAGCGAGATCTTCCCTGCCCTGCTGTTGCTCGTGCTGATCGTCACATCGTGGTACCTGCGTCCGGATTCTCGCAAAACCAAGCCGGCTCAGTCGTAAAACTTTTGACCGGAACGAAATAATGCTCTAATTTCAGCAATCATGAACGAAATGAATCCCAAAGTCGATTTTTACTTCGAAAAGGCCGGTAAGTGGAAGGACCACATCGAAGTGCTGCGAAGATTCGTGCTGGAATGCGGTCTCACCGAAGAGCTCAAATGGGGCTGCCCGTGCTATACATTCCGCGACAGCAACGTCGTGATCATCCATATTTTCAAGGAATATTGCGCTATGCTGTTCCCGAAAGGCGTGTTGCTAAAAGACACCGACGGCATTCTGATCCAGCAGACCGAAAACGTACAATCGGCCAGGCAGGCGCGCTTCACTACCGTGGATGAGATCCTGAAGCTTGAGCCGGTATTGAAAGCCTACATTTTCGAAGCCATCGAAGTGGAAAAAGCGGGCGTAAAAGTGCCGATGAAAAAGACGTCCGATTTCGCCGTTCCGGAAGAATTCCAGGCAAAGCTGGACGAGCTTCCGGCGCTGAAAAAGGCGTTCGAAGCGCTTACGCCCGGTCGACAGCGCGGCTACCTGTTCTACTTTTCGCAGGCCAAACAGGCGAAAACACGCGAACAACGAGTGGAAAAATACATTCCGCACATCATGGACGGAAAAGGAATCGACGATTAACACATTGATAAAAACGCATACGATGAAAAGCACGAAAAAAGAGCTCACGACCGAACAACGCGACGAGCTGTTCAAGATCCTGAAAACGCGTTTTGAGAAGAATACCAAACGCCACGAAGGCATCAAATGGGAGGATGTTCAGGCCCGGTTGGAAGCCCATCCGAAAAAGCTGTGGTCGCTCGACGAAATGGAAATGACCGAGGGCGAGCCCGACGTGATCGGTTTCGATAAAAAGACGGGCGAATACATTTTCGTCGATTGTTCGCCCGAAAGCCCGAAAGGACGTCGCAGCATCTGTTTCGACCACCAGGCGCTGGAAGCCCGCAAAGAGCATAAACCGGCCAACAGCGCTACGAATATGGCCGCCGATATGGGTATCGAGCTGCTCGACGAAGAACAATACCGCGAGCTGCAGCAACTAGGCAATTTCGACACGAAAACCTCAAGCTGGATTCAAACGCCGGATGCCATTCGCAAGCGCGGCGGTGCGTTGTTCTGCGATCGTCGCTACGACCACGTGTTCACCTATCACAATGGCGCGGAGTCGTATTACGCGGCAAGGGGATTTCGGGGAATGCTGAAGATATGATCGTTGTTCCGGAATTCTGGTCATAGAATGATCAGCTCGCTTCTGTTCCTTCTACGAAATACCAGATTCCCTTTTCCTGTCTGAACGTTGAGCGCTCCTTGTGAACCTGCAATTGTCCGGATTTATCACTGAACCAGGCGTAAAACGTTACCGTATTTCCGATAGCTTCCCTGATCTCGAGCTTCAGCCAGTTGCTCTCTTTTGCCCACTGTTCAATGGATCTGGCCGAATAGTTTTTGCGTGTTTTCGGATGTGTTGTCCTGATCAGGTACGAAACATTGCATAATGTATAAGCCGTGTAGCGCGACCGCATAAGGGTTTCCGGAGTTGGTGCCGGAGTCCCGTTGAGATACGGAGCACAACAGGTGCTAAAATCCAATTCCGAACAGCAAGGGCAAAACGACATTTTGCGAATGTTTATTGAAGAAGTTATCCGGTGAAATTAGCAAAATGCAATGAGCATTCCCACGGCTAAAATACGTCCTCGATCAGCTCAAAATTCACCCTTGCTCCCGCCAGGTTTCCACTGGCCACCGCGCTGGCTACGGAACGCATCATCGTGGTGCTGTCACCACACGCGTAAACGCCTTCGACGTTGGTTTTCTGGAATCCGTCCGTCTGGATCAGTCCGTGCTCGGTCAGTTCACAGCCCATGATTTCGGGAATGTCGCAGTGCTGCTCGAATCCAGGTCGTGAATACAACGCCGTTAATTCGAAGGTCGAGCCGTCTTTGAACCGGATCTGGCTGATCTGCCCGTTTTCGTGCTCCAGCGATTCGATTTCCGTTTCTACGACCGGAATTCCGTGGTACAGGATCTTATCCCGTTGTTCGTCTGTGAACGTCGAAGCGCCGTTCGTGAAGATCGTCAGGTCTTTGGTCCAGTTCTGTAACAGCTGGGCGTAATGGTAAGCAAAATCGCCATCGGCCAGGATGCCTGTTCGTTCATTTCGAACTTCGTAGCCGTGACAATACGGACAATGGATCACTGAAATTCCCCAGCATTCGGCAAAACCGGGAATGCCGGGCAGTAAATCCTTCAATCCTGCCGCGAAAATGAGCTTCTTCGCCGTCACTGTTTTGCCTTCCTGTGTGTGGATCGAAAAACCTTCGGCGGTTTGTTTTCCTTCGACCGCGCGATCGCTGAGAAATTCGACCGTCTCGTATTTCTCCACCTGTTCCCGGGCTTTTCGGGCGATAACCTCCGGACGCTCGCCATCTTGTGTCAGGAAATTGTGTGAATGCGGTGTCTGGCGGTTACACGGAAGTCCGCTATCGATGACAAGCACGTTTCTCAGTGATCGTCCCAGCGCCATGGCTGCGGAAAGTCCGGCATAGCTTCCGCCGATAATAATGGTGTCAAAATGCGTTCGTTCTGTCATAAGATCTGTTTTGTGATGAATTTGTTCTGCGTTGACGTTCGTCTGTTATTGCAACTGTATTGTAAAAATAAGCATTATTCTTTAGTGCAACATTGTTGCAATTACATTATCTTTGCCTCATGAAGCAGGGAAGAAATACGACCGCCAAAACGGAAATTCTAAAGCTGATCAATCAATCGGATGTGGCGTTGTCGCATGCCGAAATTCAGTTGTCGCTGGAAGGCTTGTGCGATCGTGTTACGATTTACCGCGTGCTCGACCGCCTCACGGAAGAAGGCCGGATCCATCGGATCGTGAACATCGACGGCGGCGTGAAATACGCGAGCTGCACCGGCTGTTCGGCGGTTCATCAACACAGCCATATTCATTTCAGCTGTCAAAAATGCAAATCGGTTACGTGTATGGAAGGCATCGAGCCGGCGTTCAGTTTGCCCGCTGCTTACCAGATCAGCGAAGTCAATTTCACCGTTTCAGGACTTTGTCCGCAGTGCGCGTAATTCAGAGCTCCTTTTGCAATCCGAGGTCGCCGATGAATTGCAGCAGCTTTTCCTCTCCGTCTGCGATGCAATAATGCCAATGATCGTATTCGTAAATCAGTTGCTCGTCCGGGCGGTATTCGGCCTGAAGATTGATCAGCGTAGTTTCGTAGGCCTGAGCGGTATAGAGAAAGATCAGGCCGTGTTCATCGAACACAAGGATTTCTTCGGTTCCGGGTTGACGGACCATCAGATCGTGGTAACCGTTGTGGAACACCACTTCTTCGTGTTTCGTGAGCAGCTCGTGAAGTTTTGACGTCGCGACGAGTCCTGCATAATCGACAAAATCTTCGTCGCCATCGAACACGCGGACTTTCACCTCAGCTACCACAGCTGCCTGGTTAATAAAACCTGCTATCAAAGTCCGTATCCGGGTTTTATCGCGCAGGGAAACGACGTAGCGTTGATCATCACCATTGGTTTGCAAAAGGTAAAACGGTTGCGGATAAAAATCCTTAGAAGCCGCTTTGATCGGTGGATTATTCATGTGTGTTGAAATTGGTAATTAATCGCTGATCGCGTACCAGTTTTCTTCTATTTTGAAATCGTTTCCACCGTTCTTCACGTTGTCTTCCATTTCTTTTAATACGAGGGAATCGATGGTGAACACAATAGCGGAATAATGGTCTAACAGGCCGCGGTCCGTATAGAATGTAATCGTAATATTCCTGAAACCGATTGTATCGTTTACGTTTCTGGCTATGCTAAAACCATCATCAAACGGATACTCAAACCCCTCGGGAAAATTGTTTATACCGGGTTGGTACTTGCTACGTCCGCCTTTCAAAATCGAGTTCTTCAGTTTTTTCAGCCTGACTTCATTTTCAGCCCATGCTTCTCGCCAGTCTACATTTTTCGGTCCCGGGAAAAAGCTGCATCGAAGCATTAAAACGAGCAGAACAATAGTAACAGGTACGAGCTTCATCGAATAGTTGCAAAGTTTGAATAGCGAATAGTTAATTCGATTCATAAACCAGCTGCACCACGCCCGATCGAAACACATTGGTCTTGATGAGCTTCAGCGGCAAACGCTCGGTCAGATCTTCAAACAAAGGCTTTCCGCTTCCCAGAACGATCGGATGTACGGAAATCCGGTATACATCGACCAGACCTTCTTTGATAAACGTTTTGATCAATCCGGCGCCGCCGTAAAGCCAGATGTCTTTTCCTTCCTGCTGACGAATCGTGTTTACATTTTCGACAAGATCCGAGCTGATAAATGTCGCGCGTTCATCCTGACGGTTCTCGCGACTGAAAACATATTTCTTTTTGGAATGAACGGCTTTCCACAATTGCTCTTCGGCTGCATTTGCAGAGGCTTCCGGTTGGTAATTTCCCCAGGCGTCGTAGCTCACACGTCCGTAAAAGATCGTATCGATGCCCGACAAAAAACCGTCGAAATCCATATCGTCGTCCATGATACACCAATCGATTTCGCCGTTCGGTCCTTCGATAAAGCCGTCGAGCGTTACGGCGAGGTCTAAGATGATTTTTTTCATTTGCGGAGTATGAAGCAGAAATATTCAGGTGTTAGATTGATTACCCGAAAATAACGAAAAAACAACGGTTTTTAGTGTCGATTTTTCCCTGATAGCAACACCAGCGATATCAGCGAACAGCCAAATACAATTGCGCCCGGAGCGGCTGCTTCAGGATCCTGCTGATTACCGATTCCGTAAATCATGAGCCACACTCCCGAAAGCAATGAAGCAATGACAAAAAACAAAAGAAACTTATGCATGATTCCAATCTTAGCGTTTTAAGCGACCCGACCTTTTCTTTTTCCGGGTTTTGTTTCCCAGCAGTGCCAGCGCCAACAGGGCAACGCCTATGATGATAACACCGTCGGCTGCAAGCTCGGGTTCGTCGGAATCTCCTAGTCCCAAAAATAACACCCATAAACCAAACAATGTGGTCAGAATAAACAGGAGCCAGACGATTTTTTGCACGATGGATTTTTAACCAAAATTAAAAATAATGTTAAACGACGGATAAAACCGGTATTCTCAAAGAAAAAAACTGTTCGTATTCACGTACAGCAAGCGGGAAAATCGGTTCAAAAATCATTTCTTCAAAGCTTCCCATTCTCTTTTGAGCAAGCCGAAAACAACCGAATCTTCCTGTAATCCGTTTCTTCGGTAATGTTCGCGCAAAAGTCCTTCTTTCTGAAAGCCGAATTTGGCAGCCAGCTTCAGCGACGGAATATTGTTGGGACCAATCAGCGCTTCGATGCGTTCCAGTCCCATTTGTTCAAAACCGTAAGCAATAACGGCGTGCAGCGCTTCAGACATAATGCCTTTGCCCATCATGGCTTCGTCGACGAGGTTGTAACCGACTTCTGCCCGGGCGTGATCCGTATACCATGTGTGATAGCCGCACCAGCCGAGGAATTGGTTCGTTTGTTTATCGAGGATCTGGAAATACGCGAACTTTTTGTTGTAGCTGGAAAAACCGCCGTTTTGCTGTTTGGTTCGTTCGATTTCCAGCTGTTCTTTCGTCGTAATGCCGAGCAGCTCCATGAGCTGTTCATCGCTGCAATGGGCGAAAACCGAACGAAAATCGTCGGCCGTCCATTTTCGCAGCAACAGTCGTTCGGTTGTTAGGGTTTCAAAATTCGGATTATACATCGCCATCAGCCTTCTTTTTTCTTCGTCGGCGCTTTTTCTCATCCGCAATGATGTAATTCTGCGGTCGCTCGGGAGTTGTGTTCTTTGGCGAACGGTTTTTGTTCCCGTTTTTCCGGAATCCGGGTAACAAGGGCAGCGTCGCCGTTGTCGTGGTGGTATCGGCCTGAAGCGTATCGATCAGGGAAATGTCTTCGTCCAGTTCTGATTTCTCATCTACAATGACACACATCCCTGAAATCATAGAGTAAATCGGCATATCTACCGGTAGGATCACCTGATGAATACTGATAGGCCCGCTCAGATAATCAGGTCCGATCAGCGGATTAAAAATGAACGGCGTCTGCAGAAAAACGGAATCCGCTAATGCTGTGCCAACGACCGCGCTGTCGGTTTTTAGCGTATCGGTTACATTGTCAACCAACGTGTTTTCCGTTTGAATAACCGGAACGCCTGTCGTATCCACTTGTGCAAAGCAGAAATCGACGCCCATAAAATCGGCCCCGAAGCACACCAGGAAGATGACCAGGAATTTTTGCCAGAACGGAATGGAGGTATGCAAAATGTTCTGATCGACCTCGATGCGGATGCGATCGACCTGCTGCTTCTGGAACCTTCCGCAGATGTTCTCGCCTTTTCGTTCGAGCACGTACGCTTTGATTTCCGCATCGCTTTTGCCGGAGAAATCGATCACGCTTTTACTGCACGCATCACAAAACCGGCCTTTGTCATCGGGTTTCATGGCGTTCCAGTCCTCAGCACAGGGATTGGTGATCTGAATTTTATACGGTCCTGGATTCATCGGCAATAGGTTATGACCATCAGAGAAACGCACGCGGGTGGTTTCTATTGTCAGACGGCAGGTTGCTGACGAAGTTGCTTTAAAGCAGACACTTCCTGAACGAGAAATGGATAACTAAATTATCTAATGTCAAGTATGGAAAAGAAATGGTGATAAGCGATCAGACTTACAACACCTTCTCAAAACAAACACTATTTTCCACTCCGGCATACTGTCCGTAATTCGGGATGACCGCGTAACCGCATTTGGTATACAGGCGAATGGCTTCCGGTTGTTTGAGTCCGGTTTCGAGCACGCAGCTCCGGTAGCCAAGCTCTTTCGCCCAGGATTCCAGCTCGCTTAGAATGAGCGCTGCGATTCCTTTTCCGCGAAGTGCTAGCGGCACGTACATGCGCTTGACTTCGGCCGAACGCTCGTCATACGATTTGATAGCGCCGCAGCCGACGGCCGTTTTACCATCGTAGAAAATAACGACGTGACGGATCATATCGATCTTGTTGAATTGCGCATAAAAAGCGTGATCGTCGCCATCGCGGATCGCCAGATCTTTGTCCAGCTCCGTTACGAGGGCCTGAAAATCGGTGTCGTCGGAAGTTGTTCGTTTGATGGTGTACATGAGACCGCTAAGTTACGGATTTAAGATCTCTCAAAAAAGTTTAAAAGCGCCGACCGTTCTGAAAAAACTACCCGAACTTTTGGGGAACAAATCTTACGACATGGCTGACAACAAGACACAAAAGGATAAACGCGACCGCAACAAGGTGAGCGGATCGGAGAATTATGAGATCCAGTATTTCAAGGACAAGCTCGGCGTTTCATCGCAGGCGGTGACCGGCGCGATCCGGGCAACCGGCAGCAACGACCGGAAAGTGCTCGAAGAGTATCTGAGAAAAAGGAGGTGAATTCTATCTAAACTAAAGTGGCAGATCATTACGTTTTCGGCTTCCTTCCTGAGTTTGCGTGTCAACAAAATGACATTTCGCAAAACTCAAACTCAAGAGTAAGCTCGGCATCGTTGTCTCACTACAAAATTGATATGCTAATATATTTTACGGTAATTGTGATATAAGATCTTGGGCAAGGTTAATTTCAAAGTTGAACGATCAATATTATTCAAATAGCTATTATCTCTAAAATTGAAATAAAGTGTTTCTGATTTATCAACATATCCAATTAATGAGTAATCAACTAAAATATCAAAAACCTTTGATGCTTCTATGGAAAAACCGGAACTATCGATCTTATTGACAAGCTCCGAGCTAGAAGGATTTTTTTCCAGTACAAAAGGAAATATTATGGTGTACAGAACCTCAATTTCTTCATCAGAAAAATAAAGTTTAAGCTCACTTTTTATTTCATTATTGTTGATCCTTATGTATCTGTTTAATAACTGCTTAACCGATTCCTTGCTTAAAGGAAAAAAATAATTGTCATTAGTAACAGTATTTAGTAGAGTAATAATATCTCTCGGTCTATAAAAAGTAAAATCTAAAATGTATTTAAAACTGGATTTGAATTGATATGATGTTGAATAATCCTCCGGTTTGAATAACGTTTCCCAAGGGTCGGTATCATTATACTTTATTCCATTTTTCTCAAAATTTAAAGCAATTCTTTTATTAGCCATTTTTTTTAAGGCTATTTCTTCCTCAGAATATTCTAGATATAGCTTGTGATTATACCAATTGATAACAATCTCACTTGATAAAAATATTTTCGCAGAATCGTTGTAGCTAGTAATGACGGCGTCACGAATATCTTCACGAAGAAAGATCAAAACCTTTGCTTTGTTTTTCCTAAAGATGTCGTTATTATACAACTTCGCAACTCTAATCAATTGCATGATTTTATTTTTGTCCTCGGTGCTTTTAACATTAAATTTTACATCCAAATCGTCGAAAAGAAGCCAAAACTCTAAGTCTTTATTAATCGGAAAATCAAGAATTATCTTTACAATATCTCGCAAAGGAGGAATCAATTTATAAAATGGGGCTTTATCTAAATGAGAATTGAAATAATTTTTGAAAATACCACCAAAAGCATGCTTTAAGACTCCAAAATTGACTTCTCCGCCTTTATCTATTCGTTTTTCAATTACTTGATAACTGTCAACATTTACTACTCCTGAGTTAATCTCTAAAAAGCGCTTAAGCTTACCATACTCTAATGTGTAGGAACCACATTCGTGAGAAACTATCTGCTTTACTATATTTACCAATATCAACCACTCAAAGAACAAGCGTTCTTTGTTTTCATGCTCATCAGGTGGTAATTGAATAAACTGCTCCAGTTCTAAATCATCAATTCTTAATATTGTAGCATAGGATTTATCTGATTCATCAGAAGTATCTTTTATATATTTTGCTATAGCTGATTTACCAACTCCTTTGCGACCAATGAAAATGAATTTGCCATTTTCAAGTTCATTCATAATATCTAAATAATCGTCAAAATAGTCCAGTAACTTAGAACCTTCAACATTTTCGATTTCGGCTTCAACAGCACCGAAATAAAATCCTTTGGTTGAATTAGGCTTCCGTTCTTGTTTTGGTAATTTATCGAATACTCCCACAGTGAATAATTTTCTTTGAAAATAGATAATCAATTGGATTATACGACTTTTATATAGAGATTATTCAGTTCACGGTTAAATCAATACTTGCAGATAAGACATCTGCAAACTATTGCTCACCGCTGTTCTTCAACGCCCATTTCAGCAGCGTGTTCTTTTCTTTCGGGAGGCCGAGCTTTTCGATGATGTTGCTGCGATGGCCTTCGATGGTCTTTTCGGAAAGGAAGAGCAGCTCGGCGATCTGTTTGGTCGTTTTCTGACGTGCGATGAGCTCCACGATCTTGCGCTCCGAAAAAGTGAGCTTCGACAACTCGTCGCCGGTGTCACGCGTTACGACAAGGTCCTGGATCAGCGCGTCGCTGACATAAGCATTTCCTTTTTCCACTTCGACGAGGCATTTTTCCAGCTCAGACTGCGCGTATTCTTTCAGGATGTAGCCGTAAACACCGTATTCCTTGGCCTTGTTGTAGAGTGTCATTTCGTTGTGCATGGTGAGCAGAATGACTTTCGTTTTCAGGCGCATCTCGCGAGTGGAACGTGCCACATCGAGTCCGTCCATGCCCGGCATATTGATGTCGAGAATGGCAATCTCCGGCTGTCGCAGCTGGATGAGGTTCAGAGCGGCCAGGCCGTTGGAAGCGGTAGCAATAACGCGGTGTCCGTAAGATTCCACAAACCCCTGCGTGCCTTGCAGCGTAAACGGATGATCGTCGGCTATGAGAATATTCATCTGGAAGTTTTTATGTCAATGAAAATGGTGGTCCCGGTTTTGTCGGATGTGATTTTTGCCGAACCGCCGATAGCATGGCTGCGCTCGATAATGTTGAAAAGCCCGAATGCTTTTCCGCCGGTGAGCGCTTCGGAAACATTGAAGCCTTTTCCGTTGTCCTGGACCACGATCTGCAAGCTATCTCTCGTTTCGAGAACGGAAATGCGGGCCGCAACGGCTTCGGCGTATTTGATCACGTTGGAAAGCGCTTCCTGAACGATACGGTAAACCTGGAGCTCATGCGAAACGGAAAGCGAAGAGCTGTAATTCACTTCAGCGGTTACCATAAGATCGTTGACGGATTGCGCCCGTTCGACCAGCTGATCGATGTNNATGATGCTGCGGATGTCGTTGATGATCGCGTCTATCTTCGAGCCTGCCTGCTGCTGACCGTTTCCGATCAACTGTTTGAGATTGAGCAATTCATGGCTCACACTGTCGTGCAGGTCGCTGGCGATCCGTTTGCGCTCTTCTTCGGTTTTTTCGAGCAATTGCTTGGTGTAGAGCTGCACACGACGACTCTCCGCACGGATCTTTTTCTGCTTCTGACGCAGGTAAACAAGGGCTGCAATCAGCAGGAACGTCAGCAATGCGGCTACGAGCAGCGCATTCGTCGCCCGACCGGCAGAAATGGTCTTTTGCTGCAAGCGGATCTGTTGCTCTTTTTGCTTCGTCTGATGGCGCTTGTTGAGCTCGAGCGTCTTGACCATCATTTGTTCATTGACAAGATCGTTCGCTGCCTGTTTTTCTTTTTCCGACCAGTAAAGCGCCTTTTTGTAATCGCCTTTCAGCATGGCATCTTTTTTCAGCAGCTCGGAATAGGCAATCTGGTTCTGAAAATCGTCGTAGTTTTTGGCGGCAACGAACGCTTTTTCAATGACGTCGACCTGGACGCCTTTGCCGGTAGCGATCTCGTAATCGGCCAGCGCAATGGCATAATCGTCATCGGCGTTATGCGAATCCAGCTTCGCTACTAAAACCGCCATGCTGTCGAGAACGGTTTTAGCTTCGTTCAGTTCGTTCAGCTTGTTTTCGTGCAGCAGCTTATCGACGTAAAACGACGAAATCGCTACTTCAAGCGATGCTTCCTGCTCTCCGCTGGCTTTGAACAACTGATACGCCGAGTCGATGAGTACATATTTCTGTGCGCTGCCTGTTTCCTGGTACAGCAGGATTTTGTTGTGCAGCGTATTGACTATGTGGTTTGTATTTCCTCTTTGCTTGTGGATCTTCAGCGCCTTGTCGAAAAACAGCTCCGCTTCGCTGTAGTTCCCGGTGTACATATGGATGAGCGCGATGTTGTCGTAAGTGGCGCCTTTGCCGTTGATGAAATTTATTTTATCGAAATACGCCAATGCTTTCAGATTGTATTTCAAAGAAGTTTCGTGCTCGCCGATCGACAGGTAGCAAAACCCGATATCGCCATAGGCATGCGCAATATCGAGGCAGCTTCGGTAGTCTGTCGGCTCGTGGGCCGTTATGCGCTTGAAGCAGGTGATCGCCTTTTCACAATCGCCATCGGTGGCGTAATAATTCCCTAAGTAAGACGGAAAAAACAACTTTTTCTTCCACGAAACCCGGTTGCCGTAGAGTTTGATAAACGACTGGATCGTCTGCATCGTTTCGTCGCGGAAGAACATAAAATCGATCTCCTGGTTGGCTACGGCATCGAGCGCATCTGCAGCGGTGTTGTAATCGCCTTTCCTCAGCTGTTCCGCATAAAACGCATCGAAGACAACATAATAGCTCTCGTCGTTAAACCGGTCCATATCGGCCAGCCAGTTACAGGTGCTGTCGGCATAAAACGGCTCTGGCTTTTCGAACACGGCATGATCGGGAGCTTTTTCCCCGCAACCGCAAAGAACGGGCAGTAGAAGTGCAGCAGTAAGCAACGGACGTATAAAACGGTTCATTAGCATGAAGTCTGGAATCAAAAATACCTGTTTGAAGCGGATCACGGCCCGGTTTCGGAAATTCAGGGGGAAACCCCTATAGGGCAGAACGGATGACTGAAGGAACTTTGTCGAACAAATTCAACAGTGAAATTTTTAGCCATGACAAAACGATTACTTACCATCCGTTTTTCGAAGAACCGCTTCTTCACGCTACTGGCCGCCGGATTTCTGACCGCCGGCGCACAGGCGCAGACTTTTGCCCCTTATGTCAACAATCCTTTTAGCCTGAGCTCGCCCGATTGGCAACGCAAACCAACATTGATCGATATCGACGCTGACGGCGATCTGGATCTTTTTATGGGATCCACTCCTTACGCTGACGTATGTCATCTTGTTTACTTTCAAAATACAGGAACGGCAGCTGCGCCCGTTTTCGCAGCAGGTGTGGCCGATCCATTCGGTTTCGGTCTTATCGGAAACGGAATGGCCCAGCCTGCTTTCGTTGACCTGGATAACGACGGCGACTACGATCTGATGATCGGCGATCAGAACGGCACCTCGCGCTATTATACCAATACGGGAACAGCTACAGCGTGCCAGTTCAGTACAGCGAACAGCACCGTCAATCCTTTTGGGCTTGGCGACGTTGGTTTCTGGGCCACTCCTGCATTTGCAGATCTCGACAACGATGGCGACAAAGATCTGCTCCTGGGTGAATATTATGGAGATCTTTATTATTTCCGGAATACAGGAACGGCAGCTGCACCTGTCTTCACCTCATCCGCACTCCCGGCCGGTATAAACAATTCCGGGCTCTCTCCAAAGCCTGTTTTCCGCGACATTGACAACGACGGTGATCAGGACCTCTTTGTAGGTGTCGATAACGCTCGCCACGTATATTCCGGAATACGGGAACGGCTTCCGCACCGGCATTTGCGGCTCCGGTTGACAACCCGTTTGGGCTGACATCCACTCCGGCAGGTTACTGTGCACCAGCGTTCGGCGACCTGGATAACGACGGCGACCAGGATCTGATCTCCGGTACCAGCGAAATGACATTCCATTACTTCCGGAATACAAGTCCCGTTCCGGCTCCGACCAACACGACTCCTGCATCCGGACTGCTCGTTTGCCA
Source organism: Flavobacteriales bacterium UBA5871 (assembly GCA_002432085.1). GTDB lineage: Bacteria > Bacteroidota > Bacteroidia > Flavobacteriales_D > Crocinitomicaceae > Fluviicola. The sequence goes on along the minus strand of DJFN01000063.1, from coordinate 37,590 downwards.
CGGAACTTCCGCTACACTCACAGCAACGGGTGTTCCTCCCGGAACGCTGAAATGGTATGACGATCCCGTTGCAGGAACTTTGCTTGGGCAAGGACCTTCTTTCACGACAGCGCCGTTGTTCAACAACAGAACGTTTTATGTGGAAGACAACACCTCAGCAGGTTCAAGTGTCCGAACAGCCATCAGTGTATCCGTTACCCAGCAGATCAATCAGCTTTCGCTTACGACGTCACAGCCCGTACATTGCGGACACGGCGTTTCCGTCATTCAGGTCATGGGAACTCCCAGCGGCATTTTTTATACGTTGCGCAACGACCTGAACGATACAACTATCATGGGACCAGTCGAAGGAAGCGGATTCTGGATTGGCTTGTTTACAAGTGATCAAACGGTAACCACTACTTACAATGTACTGGCCCAGACGATCAACGGCTCGCTCGTTTGTGAGAAAGAAATGGCGCAAAAAATTACGATTACGATCAAGCCACTCGGAAGAGACACGATCAGCTCGACCGTTTGCTACGGTGAAAGCCATACTTACCTGGACGGAACCGTTTCAGCAAACCTTACCGCCGATGAATCGCACGAGTCCGTTTTCGCGGGTCAATCTGCTAACGGCTGTGACAGCATCGTAACGGAAAACATTTCCGTTCTGCCTGAGCTTACGAGAACTTTCAATCCAACCGTTTGTGCCGAAGAATCCGTTACCTTCAATGGAACGGTTTACAACGCTGCCAATCCGTCCGGAACAGAAATTCTTACGGCTTCCACGGGCTGCGATTCTACCGTAACCGTTTCCCTGAACGTATTACCTGCTCTTAGCGGTTTCCAGTTTGTGACGTTGTGTCATGGAGAGTCGATCGATATCAACGGAACGACTTATAACGCTGCCAATCCATCCGGAACGGAAGTTTACACCGCTGCAAACGGTTGTGATTCTACCGTAATGATCATGCTGATGATCATGCCTGAAATTATAGGAACTTACAATCCCACGATCTGTAACAACGAATCCGTGGAGATCAACGGAACGCTCTACAATGCGGGCAACCCGTCGGGAACGGAGATCTTTACGGCGGCGAATGGTTGCGATTCTACCGTAACCGTTTCGCTTAACGTTTTGCCGCAGCTCAGTAGCACTTACCATCCGGCGATCTGCTACGGAGAATCGATCGAATTCAACGGAACGACTTACAACAGCGGCCATCTTTACGGAGTCGAAGTACTGACGGCCTCCAACGGTTGCGATTCCCTGGTCTATGTTTACGCCAGCATCCTGCCGGAGCTCACCGGTTCTTACAATCCCACGCTTTGTTTCGGCGAATCGGTTGAAGTCAACGGAACCACTTACGACGTGAACAACCCTGTCGGAACAGAAATCTTCACGGCTTCCAGCGGCTGTGACTCCACCGTAACCGTTTCTCTCAACATCCTGCCGGAGCTCACGGGTTCCTATACAGCAACAATGTGTGCAGATGAAGAGATCGAGATCAACGGCACTGTTTACAACGCCGCCAATCCAACGGGAACGGAAGTATTGAGCAGTGTTGATGGCTGCGACTCCACCGTGACCATCAACCTCTCGATATTTACGGCAGAGATCCTGGTTTATCCAGGTACGCCGGGCTTGCTTTCCGCAGAGCCGGACAACGCGGAATACCAGTGGATCAACTGCGCTACAGGTGAAGAAATTCCGGGAGCAACAGCACAAAGCTTCACAGCGGAAGAACAAGGTTCCTATGCCGTAATCGTTACTTCCGACGGCTGTTCCGACACGTCTAACTGTGCTTCCCCGGCACATCTGGGAATAAACGATCAGGCAGTATCGCTCGTGAAATTGTATCCGAACCCGGCAACAACTTCCTTCCGTTTATCCGGACTGGAAAACCTCAGCGGCATCCGTGAAATGAGCCTGCTGGACATGAACGGAAAACAGTTACTGCTCAGCGAACAGGTCGTTTCCGAATGGACGATCGCCGACCTCGAATCGGGTGTTTACTGGCTGCACATCGTACACAAGACAGGCGTAGAAAACCTCCGCTTTATCAAAGAATAGCCACTAATCTGCTTACTGCTAAGAAGGCGCTCCGTCATCCGGTTTTTCGGAAGGCGGGGCGCTTTTGATTTTATTAAATCCTGAATAGCAGAACAAAAATCAACCGGCTTTCCGATCTCCCCAGGTCCGGCCGCCAGTCTGCCGGAAGTGGGGTCGTTGTATAACCGCCCGGAGATGTCACACCGCCCTTTCCCGCAAAATACGGAACACTCGACTGGCGGTACACGAATTCGATGCGGAACGTCATGCTTTGATTCGGCATCCAATCGATGTTGGTGGAACAATCGAATCCCTGAAACAGATCTCCCGGATTGGCGCTGAAAGGAAAAGCGCCTTCGGTTTGCGTCGGGTTGTCCGGATCGGGCAATGGACTGGCTTCTCCCGTTGGGTAGAGCACGAGGTAACGCCCCGGATTGCTCATTACGCCACCGCCTATTGTCCAGGCAAATTTGTTTTTTGCAAACCAGATGCGGTTGTAGAACATGGCGCTCATAAAGTGTTGTTCGGGCGTAACAGAATCGCCGTTGAAGCCTTTCACGCCTCCGCCTTTTTCAAATCCTATGTCGGCCGTAAGCGAAAAAGCCATGCGGGAAATGCCTTTTGCTTCCGCTCGATCAAAGTAACGCACCAGCAGGCTGTTATCGGAATGAAAACGTTTCCTACCGGGAATTCCGGCAGCGTCGGAGCCGTAATAGTTGTTGGTGAGCAGTTTGATATCGCTGTTCGGGATCCAGGTAATGTTTCCGCCGATTCCGGGCATCGTATTGAACTTTCCGTAGCTCTGCCAGCCGTTGATGATCCACGGCTCGATCTTAAGGTGTTTGGTCGGATGGATCTGTACACGCAGTCCGTTGAAAAACCACGGCGTATTATCGGATGTAAACGAAGCCTGGTATTCCCAATTTTCCGACTGGTAATAGGAATTCAGGCCGATATATGACATAAACAATCCTGCATCGACATTGATGCCGTACCATTTGTCGATGTGATAGCCGGCATAAGCTTCGCTCAGGTAGCGATAGGCATTCGCCAGCTCGTACTGACCTTTGTAAACGCTGTAATCGTTTCGCGGAACCACGATGGAACGCGTTCCGAATTGCGTCATGATGCGCGCGCGGGCATTTTTGTAGCTGAAATCGCCACCGATATTCAGCGACGAAACCTGGATTTCGTTGTGTCGAGCCATTGCTGTCGAGCCCACGACAGTGTTGTCGACCGGACGATTGAAAGAGTAATTGTAGTTGACATCCAGCATTACGGAAGGTGTGAAATAACTGTTTTTCCAGATTGTGGAATCGCGGCGGTCGTTTCCGTTGTGCCAGGTCATGTCTAGTCCTTCAAAAGGAATAGTGGATTGAGCTGGAAGCCACATTGGAACAGCGCATAAAAGCGCCGGAAAAAAGTGTTTCATGTCATTGTTTTAGAACGACACAAAGGAACCGGACGCACCATAAGTCCCGAATAAAGGAACGACGTCCGGTATAAATATTTTATAAATGCAGCTCGTTTGAGAAAATGACTGGTTTCATCTTCGAAACGTCCAAATGCGAGCACTTTCGGGGATCGGTTATCCCAGCCGGGAAGGACTGGCTTCGAATGATCGACTGAAAGGATTTTTATAGCGTGGGGAGAAAAAAGTCAATCTGTGGGCTTACAATCGGGACGATAAAATATGCCTGTAAAAGACCGCTTCCAGCTTCGAACTGCTCACGCGAACTCAATTCTCTGTATATTTTCAGATAAACCGGTAACCGACGCGGCTTTCGGTTACAATGTGTCGTGGCTGGTTCGGATTGTCCTCGATCTTTTTGCGGAGCTGCGCCACAAACACCCGTAAGTACTGCGTTTCCATCTGGTAGCCCGGTCCCCAGACTTCTTTGAGAATGAACTGATGTGTGAGTACTTTTCCTGCATAGCGGGCCAGCAGCACAAGCAGTGAATATTCCGTCGAAGTCAGCTTGATTTCCTGTCCGTTTCGTTTGACGATTCGTGCTGTCAGGTCCAGCTCGATGTCTTCGAATTGCAGCACCGAGCTCACCTGGTGCGGATCGGCGTGGCGCAGGCCTGAACGGATACGAGCCAGCAATTCCTGCGAACGGAACGGTTTTGTCAGGTAGTCGTTAGCGCCGTTGTCGAGTGCTGTAACAATGCTTTCTTCGTCGTCCTGAACGGAAAGAATGATAATAGGCTTGGTATACCATTCCCGCAGCTCTTTCAGCACTGTTTGTCCATTTTTATCAGGCAATCCGAGGTCGAGCAAAATCAGGTCGGGCGGATGATTCGCGGCTTTGATGATACCTTCTTTGCCCGTTTCGGCCATGTGTACGCGGTAATCGTTGCTCTCGAGGTTGATTTCAAGCAATTTCCGGATTTGCGGCTCGTCGTCGATGATCAGGATCTCAGCTTTACTCATGTTTCAGGGTATTAATGTAAGATGTGGTAGCCGGAATGGTGATCGTGAACCGTGCGCCGCCTTCTTTCCGGTTTTCAAGCACAACAGTGCCGCCATGCGCTTCCACGATTCCTTTCACAATGGAAAGCCCGAGACCTGTACCACCAACTTTTGATTGTGGCAGACGGAAAAACTTATCGAATACTTCGGGAATGTTTTCTTTGGGAAATCCCGGGCCTTCGTCCATTACGACGAGCTTAAAATCACCGGCATCGATTCCGCAGCGAATGGTGATGGTTTTTCCCGGCGGCGTATACAGATCGGCATTTTGCAACAGGTTGAACAGCGCTACTTCCATCAAGCCCGTATCGAGACTGAACAAGGGCAGATCGTCCATCACTTCAGCAACGATCGGCCGGTCGCGAAAAACGTCTTTGTTGCGCTGCAGGCAGGAATGAACCCATTCCGGTATGCTGCACCAGTCTTTTAACAGAGGAAAAGCACCTGCTTCGATACGTGACATCCGCAACAGCTTTTCCACCTGGTCGTTCAGCCGCAATGCCGAATCGTGAATCGCTTCTTTCAATGTTTCTTCCTGCTCAGCCGACAAGCGTTCTTTCTGCTCGTTCAGTGTATCCACCGAGCCGATGATCGTTGCAATCGGCGTCCGGAGCTCGTGCGAAAGTGTCTGCAGCAAGGTATTGTACAAAGCAATCGTTCGCTCCTGTTCACGCTGTTCCCGTTTCTTTTGCTCCGTTTCCTTGATCTTCCGGGTGATCACCACATTCAGCAAAGCGATGACGAAATACATCAGCAGCAGGAAGAAATCCTCGCGCGAAGAAACCGTGATCGTAAAGTACGGCGGAATGAAAAAGAAATCCCAGATAAAGGCACTTAAAGTCGCTGAGATCAGCACCGGCCAGCGGTCGAAGATAGCTGCGATCAGAGAAACGATGAGCAACAGGATAAAAGCGACCACCTGGTAACCGATCACATTCGTAAACACAAAACAGATCGCTGCGGGAATGCCGATCATCAGCATGCAGATGACCATTTGCCACCAGAAAGGCTGTAATCGAATTTCACTCAATCCTGTCATGGCTCAAAGGTACATCAAGTAGCAGGCAGTTTGTCCTCGATGCGTTTCAAATCGGGAGAAGTCGCCTTCGACAAAACGTAAGGGAATTTTTCTTCGGTAAAGCTGCTGGGATCGAGGCCGAATTCATTTTTCTCCGTAAGCGCCAGCCCTTTCACAAAGAAATAGGCATTCATAATGATTTTCTGGAACCACGGCAGCTCGTTGTCGTTGGACAGGAATTTCCGGATAATAATGAAGCGGAAATCGCCGGTTTTGTCGCTGCGATGGTATTCTTTTGCGTAACGGCTTTCAATCGCTATTTCATTTGAGGCGACCATCTCGGCCACGACATGCTGGAACATCGTATCCAGTTTCGGCTGTACCCGGAAACCGAGCTTAAAATCGATGCGGATCAGATCGTTCTCATCGTGCTTCGTCACTTTGTATTCCATCGTGTAGGGTTCATCCGTCGTCGAAACGTGAACGAACCAATACCGTTCTGCCCGCTTGGGCCGCTGTTCGAGGATAGAATAAAATGCCTTCGATTCCACCTCGTCGACACGTTCTGCGCTCGTCAGGTACACAAGATGCGTTGCGTAGATCGGGATTTGCTCATCGGCAGACAATTTCTGAAGCAGCGGCAGGTAATGTTTGATCTTGACGTATTCCACATAGCTTTTGCGGATCTTGTTGCTTTTGAAAATGACAAACATGAGACTGATCAGCGCCGTCGCCAGGAAAAGCGTGATATAGCCTCCATGCGGGAACTTGTCGATCTGGGCGATCAGGAAACCGCTTTCAACCAGCAGGAAAACACCGGTCAGCGTTAATCGCACCACCGGATTCCAATGGCGTCGCAGCATGTAGAAATACAACAGGATCGTGGTGCTCACCATCGCCAGTACGATCGCCAGACCGTAGGCCGCTTCCATATTTTCCGATTTCCGGAAATACAGCACCATTGCAATACAGCCCAGCATCATGAACCAGTTGACCGACGGAATATAGATCTGTCCCTTGATATCGGAAGGGAAGCGCACACGCACGCGCGGCCACAGGTTCAGACGAATCGCTTCATTGATGAGTGTAAACGAGCCCGAGATCAGCGCCTGCGATGCCACAATAGCAGCTGCCGTGGCGATGATAATGGACGTCAGGCGAAACCAGTCCGGCACGATCAGGAAAAAGGGATTTTCGCCCTCGATCGTTTTACCCAGGTTGTGCAGCAAGTACGTTCCTTGGCCGAAGTAATTGATCACCAGCATCGTTTTTACGAAAATCCAGCTCACGCGGATATTTTGCTTCCCACAATGACCAAGATCGGAATACAACGCTTCGGCACCGGTAGTACACAGAAATACGGCACCCAGCAGCCAGAATCCTTCCGGATAATTGACCAGCAGATCATAGGCATAATAGGGATTCAACGCCTTCAATGCGCTAAGGTCCGTTACCAGCTGTGAAACACCCAGCACGCCGAGCATCAGGAACCAGATCATCATTACCGGCCCGAACGCCTTGCCTACAAAAGCCGTCCCGAATTGCTGGATCACAAAGAGCACAATGATAATCCCGATGATAATCGGCAGCGTTTCAATGGCCGGATAGATGTAGGTCAATCCTTCGATCGCAGAAGAAACCGAGATCGGAGGTGTAATGATCCCATCGGCCAGCAACGCTGCACCGCCGATAATAGCCGGTATCACGAGCCAGCGTTTTCGCCGCCTGACAAGCGTATACAGGGAAAACACACCGCCTTCGCCTTTGTTGTCGGCCCGCAGCGTAATGATAACATACTTGATGGTCGTCTGAAGTGTCAGTGTCCAGAAAATACAGGAGAGCCCGCCCAGGATCAGCTGTTCCGTGAGCTCACGGTCGCCGGCAATGGCTTTTAAAACATAGAGCGGTGAGGTACCTATATCCCCAAAAATAATTCCTACTGTGATGATCAATCCCGCGAACGAAAGCGCGTGATGATGGTGTTTTGACATGATGGTAAATGAATGTTATACAACAATTGCCCCGTCGGGCGTGAACATCCAAAAGTACCTTCGCAGTCGTAAAGAAAATATAAAGATTTAGGAAGCTTTCTGGCTTGAAATACGATCACGGATGATCATAAACGATCAGGCTCCGCGACGCATACGAATCGGTTCCGGCGTTGTTGAACAAGGTGTAAGTTCCGCCATCGGTTGCCCAGCGGATCTGAACCGTCGTCGAGGCGCCAACCGTTACGTTGATCGGATAGCTGAAGGAAGCAAACCACTGATTCCAGTCTTCGCCGCCCTGCATATCGAATTCTTTAATCAGCACACCGTTCACTCTCAGCTCGAACCAGGCCGAGCGCTCGTCCGTTCCGGCCGGTGAATACGTTCCTCCTGCCGAAAAATGCACGTAGCAAACGCCGTTCAACGGTGTAAAAGTGACCGACATACCGGCCATGGCGTTAAATGCGGAAGTGTTGGTCGTGATGTTCGTGTTTCCAACTGCGCGGTACGTGGCCATATTCACGGGGCCGGCCGGACCTTGCGGACCAACTGCTCCGGCAGGACCCACAGGACCGATCGGACCAGCAGGACCTGTTGCACCATTCAATCCGTTTGCACCGGCAGGACCTGGAATTCCCTGCGGACCTTGAGGACCAACAGCACCATCTACCCCATTTGTACCAGCAGGACCGGCAATTCCCTGAATTCCCTGCGGGCCTTGCGGACCGGGATCACCTTGCGGACCTTGTGGACCAATTGCACCGTCCAGACCATTCGCGCCAGCCGGACCTTGAATTCCCTGAATTCCTTGTGGTCCCTGCGGACCAGGATCGCCTTGCGGCCCCTGAAGACCAATTGCACCAGCTGGACCGGGAATTCCTTGCGGACCTTGCGGGCCCGGAACACCCTGCGGACCTTGTGGACCTGCAATGCAGAGGTTTTGCCAGGTTGCAGTCGCGGCGATGTAGTAAAAAAAGCAATCCACGTCCGTATCGTAAACGAGCAAACCGTTTGCCGGAGCTGCGATCGCGAGACGCAATGCGGTTGACATACGCGGAACCAGCACACCCTGATTGGTGGATTCCAGCTCGAGAACGGAAGATGCGTCCGGTGTCGTTGTTCCGATGCCGACGTTGTTCTGGCCCCACGCAAGCGTCAGGAAAAGCGGAAGTGTTAAAAGGAGGAAGTGTCTCATTTTTATTCGATTATCTTAAAAGCGTTACATGGCCCGTGAGCGTTTCCCGGAAAGACGTGGTCTTGTTGATGTAAAACACCACGTAAGTGTAGACGCCGTCCGGGCATGGTTTACCGTTGTAGGTTCCGTCCCAGCCTGGCATTTCGGGACTGGAAGTAAAGATCTTTTCGCCCCAGCGGTTGTAGATAGCCAGTTCGACTAGCAGATCGGCATTGCTCAACGGCAGGAAAACCTGGTTGTAGCCGTCACCGTTCGGTGTAAAGGCGTTCGGAATGTAAAGAGCGAATTCTTCGATAAAAATTTCACGGGTGGTTTGCGCAGAACAGCCTTCGTTGTTGACCGTCAGCGTGACTTCGTACGTACCGTTTCCAGGGAAATCGTGTGCCGTGGTCGATCCGTCGCCAACCGACCCGTCGCCGAAATCCCATTCCCATACGTTGTTTCCGGGATCGGTATTTTCAAATTCATAAATCGTTGTATAAGGACTGTTGTGAGTAGCTGCCGTGAACGATGCATCCGGATAGGGCAGCACATTCGGCAAGCAGCTATCCGGAAACGAATTGCAGCCGGGCTCGCCTATCGCTGAAACATAAACGTAATCGCTGCCGGTTGTCCAGTCGATCGTTGCCTGATCCGTTCCCTGTCCCGAAGCCAGCGTAGCGTTCGCCGGAACGGTCCAGAAATAGCCCGTCGAAGAGCCGGTTGCGGTGAAAAGTGTACCGTCGGTGTTTTCACAAAATGTCGGACAAGGTCCCATGACCGGTGTTTCCGGACGAATCTCCGAAAGAATATACGGATGGCTTCCGTCTGAAGGGAAATTCCAGCCCGATTTCCGAACGCCGCTGAAAATCCCGAGCGAAGCAGTTGTAAACGGCTCGATCATCGACCACTGCGTTGGCGTGAATGTCCAGTGTGTTACGTGCGACCAATCGCCATCGGCAGCAGGAAGATAGGTGAAAACCATATCCACCGGAGAAGCTCCCAGATTTCGGATGATTGAATGGTAAAACAGCTCGTTGGTGCGGCAGATCATAGGATCTGTGATCGAACGGTCGAAGTCGTCGAGGTTCGCGTCGTAATTGTTCAGTCGCGTGCTGAAAACATTCGGATTGGCATCGTTGGGAGAAATGAGCAGCGGTCGGTAGCGCAATGTTCCAGCCGAGGAACCGGTCGGGAACAGATACGGCGAAGTGCTGTTCATCACGCGCGAAAAATAACCCGGTTCCGTACTGCTGACAAATCCTTCAGCTCCCGGAGTCTGATCGTTCTGAACGGCCAGCACATCCGGATTGAGCACATTGAACAGCTGCGGACCGGTAGTCAGCTCGCGATCGTTGATCGTCAGGATTCCGGTTAAATCGGTTCGCGCATCGACGTTCAGCAAGGTTTTTTTGCGGTCATTGCCCAAACCGTTTCCGGTAAGCGTCAGATGATGAAAAACCGTTACGGTATTCGTCAATGAAGTAATGAACTGCTGCGTATTTCCGAACAGAATAACGGTTCCGAGATCGCCGTTGAACGTGCCGTCGTTGATCCAATCCTGCTCGACATTGTATACACCGTTCCCGTTGACAAACCCGTTCTGGATGGAAAAATTTCCCGGTTGCGGGAACGTGGAGTTTTTGGTAACCGTCAGCTCGCCTTCGTTCTGAAGCGTATCGGTAATAACAGCGCCGCCGTTGATGAAAACATGAGCTCCGGGAGCGATGTAAAAGTCCGGGTGATTCGACTGCAATACCTGCGCAAAGAGTGTATGATTACACAGTAGCAGAGCACAGATGGAGAGCATTTTTTTCATTACCGATCAAAATCGCAGCCCAAATGTACGAAGCAAATCGGGATGAGGGAAGACGTCCTAGAAAAATGTAGTTGGAAAGGTGGGTTTTGTGAATTAATTCACGATGCTTCCGAACAAACTGCTTTTGCTTTATTCAGATTTCTCTGAAGATACCGTGTTCATCCGTGCTTTCCAGGAAAGAGCTGAATTCGGAATTTGAAATGGATAAATTGTTTTCAACGGCCCACATAACTTTCGGTAAAACACGCATTTCTGCTCCTTTTTCCTCGTATAAATCGATACATAAGACCGGGGATTCATCTGAAGCCATTGTGAATCCATCAACTACAAAAATGATAACATGAGTATAGTCTGCCGGAAGGGAATCGATAATAGCCGCCGGACTCAGGTTTTCAAACTGTTTGTCATTTAGAAACTCGACATAGGGTTGAAATCCATATTCGGGGTCGGGCGCTGAAATTTCGACACAAAGCTTTTCCCATTTCTCGTCGTTGGAAAAATCAGTTCTCAGCACAAGAACATCCTCGGTAACTGGAATAGAGGTCATAGTTAAATTGGTAATTTAAGATTTTCTAAAGATAAGAATGGAGTGTGAGTGTTGTAGGAGTCTACAAAAGAAAAAAGCAATCAGCTAAAACCAATTGCTTTTTTCAATGGAGTATAAGTCACAATTACGCCGGCTGCTTCTTCGTACTCACCGCAATCCGGTTCCAGGCGTTGATCAGAACGATCGCCATGATGATCTCGCCGATCGCCTGGTCGCTGAAGAATTTCGCTGCTTTGCTGTAAGTTGCGTCGGAAACGCCGTGGTTGTGGATCAATGTCACTTCTTCCGTCAATGCCAGGAGTGCTTTCTCTTCGACGGAGAAAAGGTCCGTTTCTCTCCACGCGTTCAGCAGGAACAATCGCTGTTGCGTTTCACCAATTTTCAGTGCTTCTTCGGTGTGCATATTGATGCAGAAAGCACAGCCATTTATTTGGGAAGCTCTGACTTTGATGAGCTGTTTCTGAATCGGAGAAAGCGTCGATTGGTTTAAAATGAGGGCCAGTTTGTAAAGCGCTTTGTAAGCTTCCGGCTGTTCCTGTTCGATGTCAATTCGTTTGTCCATGTCTTTGATTTTTTGATGAATCAAAGCTACGGCACTAGCAAGCCACGACTTCTTAAACCCGTTTAAGAAATACGCTTCTTACGGATTTCGCTCAAATATTCCGGCGTAAATCCAAGGAACGAAGCGAGCAAATATTGCGGAACACGCTGCACGAATTCCGGGTAGCTTTTGGCGAACTGAAAATAGAGCTCTTCCCGCGACAGATCGTACAGACTTTTGATCCGGAACTGCGAAGCCGCATGTGCGCGTTGATGCACTAATCGAAAATAGCGCTCCATTTGCGGAAACCGTTCCAGCAGCTCTTCCTGCGCCTGAATATCGAGTGCCAGAATCTCCGATTTCTCCACCGCCTGAATGTAAAACGCCGAAGGCGTCTGCGAAGCAAAAGAAGTGTAATCGGCCAGCCACCAATTTTCCAGCGCGAACTGCACAGTCTGCTCAACGCCGTTGTCTTTGATGAAGAACATTCGGAGACAACCTTTGCTCACGAAGTAGTTCGACGTACAAACTTTGCCTTCCGTTAGTAAATTCTGCTTTTTGGCAACGTCGAGCACGCGGAAATAAGCCAGGATTTCAGCGAGATCCTGATCGCCGATGGCGACAAAACGGGCGATATGGTTTTTGAGGGATTCGGACATTTAGACGCTGAGCTATTGTTTCCAATAATACGAAATCAATTTTTTATCGCAACCCACCCCGAATCCTCAGTTTATCCGGATTCCTCACATACAGCAAACGCGTGATTTCATCGCCTTCCATCTCGACGTATTGCATCGAATCCAGGTGATCGGCCGTGGTGTTGTAGTNNGTTGTAGATAATCGCCGCCGGGCGACCATTCACAAACACGTGCCGGTACTCGAACTTACTTTCGATCGCTTCCGGAAGTCTGGTAACGCCGATGAGGAACTTGAGCACTTTTTCCAGTCCGAAAAGTGGCTTGAGAGCCGCAGCCCGTTTGCCTCCGCCGTCGTTATAAAGCTCAATATCGTCGCGGAGCAATGTATCCAGCTCCAGGCGGTCCTGTCCATGCAACGCCGCCAGAAAAGCTTCGGTGAATCGTCGCTGTCTTTCCGGATCTACCTGCAGCGGCTTGCTGCGTCCGAGTTTTTCATGTGCACGATGCAACAACTGCCGGCAGTTTTCGGCCGAAAGGCCTGTGATATCGGCAATCGAGCTGTAGTCTTCCGAAAAGCTTTCCCGTAGAATGAAGACTGCACGCTCGTTCGGATTCAGTCGTTCGAGCAGAAAAAGCATTCCGTATTCGAGTGTGGGAACCGGCTCAGGCTCCAGGGTGATGTAAGGCTCGGGAAGCCACATACCGACGTAATGTTCCCTGGCCTTCCGAAGATCGTTGAGCCGGTTGATGCTTTGGTTCACCGCAACGCGTGCCAGGTACGCTTTCGGATCGTTCACTTCAGTGGCAAATACCCACCTTTCGAATACGTCCTGCACGATGTCTTCCGCTTCTTCGACCATACCCAACATGTTATAGGAAATGCTGAACAGGTAAGGACGAAGCGCGAGTATTTCGGGAGTCAGTTCCATCAATTAAAGCTACTAAAATTTGATTATCCGACTCTTTTTTTGGCGATATCGCAAAGCATATCCGAGTGAATGTTCAGTCCGATATTGCCGATGTTGTAGTAAAATTCGGTCGCCATGATCCAGACAATCTCGCAGATCGAACGCTCGTCGTAATGCTGTGCCAGCCTGTCGAAAAGCGCGCGTTCCATTTTGCGGTCACGGGCAAGCATCGTCACAAAATCCAGCAACACTTTTTCTTTCTCTGAAAACAACGGACTGATCTTGTACTCGTTCAGCGCATCGAATTTTTCCTGGTTCATCGACGAAACGATCGTAAAAGCACGACCGATATCGATGCAAAAGTTGCACACATTGATATGGGCCACCTGTTCGCGGACGAGCATCACCGTTTCATGCGGCAATTGCAGTTTTTTATCCAGCTGGGCGATCTTCCCGGAAAACTTCCCGAAGCCGACAGGAAGCCGGACAGCCATGACTTTCAATGGTGTAATGACCTTGCCGAAGCGTTTGCGGGTCATGAAATAGATGAGCTTCCAGAGAAGACTTTTCGGTTTTTCGATAGGTAACAAAAAAGGAGTATCCATAAACGTTTTATCCAAAGACCGGCGGGAGGTGTTTTTGTGACAAAACGGGTGATTTTTTTTCAATTCAATTTAAAAAAGCAGCTATCGAAGTAATATTGTGTGGGCGAAAGAAATCCGGTCTAATTAATAATCTCCGCTTTCGTCTCCTCCATTTTCGCCAGTCTTTCACGCCATACCTGCAGTTCCCGGGTGTTAATCTTATCCAATTGGTTACTTCGCCGACAATTTTCAAAGGCTCGCTGCTACGATAAGAACGCGTCGGGTTGCCCGGAAATTTTTTGTCCGTGACGTTCGGATCATTTTCAAAGCTTCCCGTCGGCTCGACAATATAAACACGTTCGCGTCCATCTCCTTTAGCAAGTGCAGCTGCCAATCCGGCACCGTTAACCAAAGCCGTGAAATAGATATGATTCATGATGACGTCGGAACGGTAATTCGACCGGAATCCTGCCGTCAGCAAATCGCCAACCTGCAAATCGGCTTTTGTTCCATGATAAAAAGGACCGTTGTCTAAAATGTCAGTGCTGCCTGTTGTGGTCGTTTTGTTCTCCATTGGTTATTCGGTGTTTTGAGCTTTGATTGCGGTCGCATCGATCAATATATACAAAAACCGCCACAGGTTCTATTGGCAGAACAACGTTAAATCATTCGCAGCCATCCCAGCGTTCTTCCATTATCGATCTTAAACTTCTCGCCTTCCATGACCACATCGATCCAGACGCGCGATTTTGCATCGGCACCGGGATTCTGCTGAATGATCTGGATTTCATTGTCATTGACATCGGAGACGATGGCAACGTGGCCGTAAGGATTTCCTAAATGGGCATCGAAAATGATCAGGTCGCCGATCTCCGGCTTCGATTGACTGGGATTCGTGAATTGACGAAGATTGCGCGCTTTATTGATGTCACCGTCTTTCACCGAAGCATCGAAAAAATCCTTCGCATCGCCGTAGCTCTCCGGCATTTTGTGCTTGTAGTATTCGTAGTAATACCGTTTTACGAATTCCACGCACTGGTACTTCAGACCAAGATTGTAGCCATCTTCCGTCATATTTCGCTCCAGTACATGACCGGTATGGCCGTTGTAATACACCATCACATTATTCAGACTGTCGACCTTTTCCCCGATTTCATGATCGTGCAGATTGAACAGTCGCGCCTTCCATTTCCAGGAAGCAAAACCAATCAATGCAATCACAATCAGCAGGATGATGAAGGTTCTTTTTTTCATTTAAGGGAGGTCTATTGAATTGGGCAGAATGAATATAGACATTTCAACGAAAAGACAAGTCGGTAAAACCCAATTCTCACACTCACACTCCAACCCAAACGACTCTCAGTGTGAGTTGGAGTGTGAGTGTGAGTGTGAGTGTGAGTTGAAAGGGAAATAAGCTCCCTTTGCATTTTAATAATTATGCTTACTATTGCTCTGATCATTAACACTATTCACAATGACAGCTACTTCTGCGCCTTTGCTTCCCGGCACCATTCAATCGGCTGCCCCCAACCTGAAAGGATTTGATACCAACACCGTTTTAACCGCTCAAAAAGCCGCCGCTTTTAAAGAGGCCGGTTATTCCTTTTGCCTGCGTTACCTGTCGCGGGGCAATGGTCAGCAATCGGGCGACCTCACTTATGCCGAAGCAGAAGCGATCCTGGATGCCGGTCTTGCTTTGGGCGCCGTGCAGCATGTTATGAGCGCGGGTTGGTCGCCAACAGCACAGCTTGGAAGCGAATACGGCACCAATGCGGCGGGCAATGCTGCTTCCATCGGATTGCCGAAGGGCATGAATCTCTGGTGCGACCTCGAGGGCATAAAAACCGGAACTTCCACCCAGGCCGTGATCGATTACGCCAACGCATGGTACGAAGCTGTTGTCGCCGGAGGCTACATTCCGGGAATTTACGTGGGCGCGAATTGCATCCTGACGGGAAACCAGCTGTATCAAAACCTGAAGTTCCAGCATTACTGGAAATCGTTGAGCACGGTCCCTGACATTCCCAATCGCGGTTACCAGATGATCCAGGGTTACGTCAAAGATCCGGTCAACGGCATCTACATCGACAGCGATGTCACGCAGGACGATCACCAGGGAGGAGCGGTGTTATGGTTGAAGCGTTGACATTAATCAGTATATGCAATCAGGCAAAAAAAATAGGAGAGCTTTCACTCTCCTTATTTTTTGTACGCAATAGAACCAGATCAACAATTGGAAATCCGGCGAGTTTTTCTTAGCCGCGTTTGGTCAATTCAGCTTCAGCGAGCTCTATTTGTTTTGTCAATTCGTCAATTTCTGTTTGAATGGCTGTTTTTTCTGCCGGTGACAGAAAAGAACTTTTGGTTTTCAATTTCAGCTTACGTTTTCCAATGATGGTGTTGCAATCCATTTTCAGCTTTTTTAAATCGAAGGTGCTCAGCTGTGCAATTTCTTCAGCTGTGTAGAGCTTGCGCGCATCCTTATCGTCCTTGTCCTCCGTTTCCTTTTCATCTGATTTCGCTGATTCTTTTTCAGCAGAATTATTTTCCTCTTTTGCTGCCGGCACTTCTTTTGTGTCGTCGGCATTTTCAGCAGAAGCCTGACCGAAAGTCAGTCCATTTTTCTGGTTCTTTCTGTTTTCGCTTTGTTGTGCTTCCAGCTTTGAGAGCTTTGCTTTGTAACGCTCTTTTTCAGCTTTGCTCAATCCTTCCTGACCATAGGCCAACTCGTCAGTTACTCTTTCCAGTTCTGTTTCTGAAATTTTTAATTCATATTCCAGGTCCGCAACTTCATACGACAAATCGCTCCAGTCTTTCGTTCCTTTTTCAAGCTGATCTCTTTCTGCAACCCGTCTCGCAACTTTTTGTCTGAGGTTTTCCACTTTCGAAGTCAGGGTTTGCTTTTCCTGTTCCTTAGCAGCTTTACTATCGGCCATCATCTGATCACGGCTTGCTTTCATATCAGCCACATCCTGGGCCAGATTTTTCATATCCTCAGCAGGATTTTCCGGCTTAGCGGCACTTTTTTCGTTATTCCCGGAACCTCCTGCCGGGTTAGCCGGTGCATTATTCAAAGCAGGACTTCCGCAAGCGAATTGCGCAGACTCGACCCTATTGTTTTTTTTATCGAATTCAAATTTTCCATTTGTATTTGCCAAAACCGCTATTTTGTACGAAACATCCGGTCGGTAGCCCGCCAGAGCAGGCAAGTCAATTGTCCAGCTTTTGGATGGCGAAGACGACAAGGCTTTAATTTCATCGGTCGGGACGTCCGCACTGAAGATCTCACTGTTATCGGAAATGTTGAAAATAGTGATCTTAAATGCCGTAGGCTCCGCATCGTTATCATCATCGATATTTTTGACGTAACAAGAGAATTTCAGTGTGCATTCACTCGCATTGTAGCCGAAGCCGCTTATCACAGGCACCCAGTCCTGAGCAAACATAGAAATCGGACTAACGATAAATAGCAGAAGAAAAATGGTTTTTTGTAGCATAAGTTGATTTTTAAATTTAATCTGGTGTGTCGCGTAAAAATAAGTTTTTTAGTTACAATAATGCAACTCTCATTTTGGGAGGTTGCCGTTGAGCTGCACCATGCAACATTTTCCATGATCACTATTCGATTTTTCAGGAAACGCGCTGAAAAGGCAGAAGTCCTTCTTTGCCCAGTAAAGCCATGACTTCCTGCGTATGGCGGTCGCCCTCGTTCAGCCAGCCCGGAAGCGGAATAAAGCGTTTTTGCAAACGGCCGGTCTCGTCTTCGAACGTGATGACGACACGCGAACGCGTCAGGTAAGGAATGGCCTTGATAAACCGCACGTCCCGGATACTGCTGCGCTGTATGACCGCTGCCTGCGAATAGCACCAGGAGACGACCCTGCGCACGAGCAGAAGACAGGCAAAAACAGCAAAAAGAATCCCCGTAAAATGATCCTTTTTATATGTCTTCACGGCTTCATAGCACAAAAATCCAACGATTGNNAGGCGGTCGCTGGTAATCGCCGTCAGAGGTCAGCACGATGCGATCAGGAAGGACATGGCAATAACCCGTTTGGGTCATAAAAGCGGAAGGTGATGCTGAATTCATACAATATATTCGATTTGCTGAAGGATTAACGAGTCGCTTGAGGCTTGGGGTAAAAATAATACTTATTGCTACGTCTTTAATGAACCGGAGTACCCCATACAGTTATGTGTTTAGAAAATTTCACGATAAATAGAATCAGATTAAATTTCCGTTACCTGCCTATTTTTATCTGAAATCTTAAAAACAAAAATTACTTTAGGTAAACATTTTTTAAGAACCAGATTTTTCTTTGCTTTCCGGCGCGTGTTCTTGAAAGGTAATTGCATTATACTAAACGCAACTAGTTACTTATGGCCTCACTCAGTCCTATTACAGGTGCTTTGGGCACTCAGAAGGCTGCACATTTATTGCGGCGTGCTACTTTTNNTATTTCCACGTTTGCGGGAATGACAGCTCAGGAAGCTTTTACGGCGTTAACGCAAACTGTCCCGCCCCCCGCTTTTCCGGTAGATCCTATGAGCGGCACCGATTGGGTTTATCCGAATACGGTAAACGCAAACNNGGAACAAATCTGACGGAACGAATGGTTTGGTTCTACCACACCCATTTCCCGATGATTATGAGCCGTATTGAGGGAAATCCACAGTTCGCAATCGATTACCTTCGCTTACTCCGGTTTTATGCGTTGGGGAATTATAAAGAACTGNNATGCTCCTTCACCTGGATGGAAACCTGAACGTTAAAGGTGTTCCGCAGGAAAACTTTGCACGCGAGTTCCTGGAGCTGTACACCGTTGGAAAAGGAGAAGAAATAAGCATTGGAGACTACACCAATTTCACAGAAACAGATGTACAGGCCCTGACAAAAAGTTTTACGGGCTGGGGAATTGATCCGTCTTTCCAGACAATAGATGCAGCAACCGCTATTCCAACCGGAAAGGTAAAAGGAAGCAGCACGGTTTCTTCTCAGCACGATGTAACCACCAAACAGTTTACTGCTGCCTTTAACAATACTGCCATTCAAACCGGAAGTGTTGTTGGAACGGATGCATTGATTCCTGCAGTTTATGACGAACTGGATGACCTGATCGAAATGGTCTTTGATTCTCCCCATACAGCAAAACATATTTGCAGAAGAATCTACCGCCAGTTTGTCTATTATATGATAACACCGGAAATTGAGACGGATATTATCGAACCGCTGGCAGCTACCCTGGTGAGTAATAATTACGCTATCACTTCGGTTCTGGAAGTGCTCTTCCAGAGTGAGCATTTTTATGATCTGGACACGGTTCCGACCAGCGATAATAACATCGGAGCGATCATTAAATCGCCAATGGATCTCGTGATCGGAACGCTGCGCCTGTTTAACTTAACGGTTCCGGATACTGCTTCGCAGCTGGCAGCGCATTACGAAATGTACGGTCAGCTTACAGGCCAGTTGGATCTTCAGGGACTTCCGTTCTTCGAGCCATACGATGTTGCCGGTTACGAACCGTATTATCAGCTTCCCGATTTTCACCGGTACTGGATCTCATCGAATTATCTGGCGAACAGGTATAAATTCTCTGAATTCCTGATTGCAGGTTTTTCGGGAACAAACGGTGTGCTCGTTCGCCTCGACATAATAGACTTCGTAAACGTGAACTGTTCCAATCCGGGAGATGCAACGGTCCTTGTACAGGAACTGGTTGACTGGTTATTCCCGATGGCGATAGATGCAACGCGGTTCAGCTATTTCCGTGACACTGTTTTACTGGACCAGCTTCCAGCCGCAAACTGGACCAATGAATGGAACAACTATGTGAATACGAGCAACGATATCGCTGTGCGCCTGCAGCTCGAATCGCTTNNTTTGTACGCATGTCGTCCTTATTGGGAGCCGGAGCGTTGTTAAAATTAAATGGTGTTTCCTTATTCGCGGCTGAACCAAGCGGACTTTTACAGAAATTAGCCAAATCGAGCCTGAACGATAAAATACTCGTATTGATCCAGCTTCACGGCGGGAACGACGGTTTGAACATGGTCATTCCGATCGATCAATACGGACTTTACTATAATTTGCGACCGAATATTGCAATTCCGGCAAGCGGAACACGACAATATATTACACTTGATCCTAATTTGCCGGGCAACAAGCAAGTTGGACTTCACCCGGATATGGTTGGAACAAAAGCCATGTACGACGAAGGAAAACTGGCAATTGTTCAAAATGTATCTTACGAGAATATGAACGGTTCTCACTTCCGTAGCCGGGATGTCTGGTATATGGGTGGTGATTACAACGAATATTTCAATTCCGGATGGATGGGTCGTTATTTTGAACATTACTACCCCGATTACCCGACAAATTACCCGAATGCAACTGTTCCCGATCCGCTGGCACTTGAAATAGGAACCGGCGTTTCACTTGCATTCCACCGAAACCAGGGAATTCCCGCCGGACTTTCCATTCAAAACCCGAATGCGTTCTATGATCTGATAAACAGCGTGGGAGCAGATCCGCCACTGAACTTCCCTGATACGCACGCAGGAGATGAGATCGAATACATCATGCAGATTGAACGACAGTCGAATAATTATGCAGAACGCCTGAGAGACGTGTACGATGCCGGAACCAATTCAGGTGTTGTATATCCTGATCTCTATCCTTATATCGCGCCAAGTGGGTCGCTGAACAATCCGCTGGCACCGCAATTAAAGATTGTTTCACGCCTGATCAGCGGTGGCATCGGAACAAAGATTTTCCTTTGCAGAATTGGCGGGTTTGATACACATGCAAACCAGGTGGTGAATAATAACACGACTATGGGCTCGCACGCGGCGTTACTGTATCATATTTCTTCGGCAGTAAAAGCGTTTTACGATGATCTGGCGAATCTTGGTCTGGCAGATCGTGTGTTAACGATGACATTCTCTGAATTTGGTCGCCGGGCAGCATCCAACGCAAGTTACGGAACCGATCACGGAAATGCAGCGCCGATGCTGATCTACGGAACCTGTCTGAATCCCGGAGTTTACGGAACCAATCCTGATTTGCAGGATCTGGAGTATGGGAATATTCCTCTACAGTATGATTATCGCCAGGTTTTCAGCTCGGTTGTGAAAGACTGGTTCGGAGCAACAGATGAAGCTATCGAGCACGTAAAATTTGAAGATTATATCGATAACCGTGTAGATTATATTCAGTGCAAGGAATTGAGCACAAACGAATTGTTCAAGGAAAATTTCTGGATGAAATGTTATCCGAATCCTACCAATGCCGCAATAAGCATCAATTATTCGTTACAAAAAGAAGCAATGGTAACCATAGAAGTAAAAGACATTTCGGGAAGAACCATCGGAAGTATTCACAGCACGCATGTCGGTCCGGGACAACATTTCTTCGATTTCGATTTGTCGCGATATGCCAACGGGACTTATTTCGTAACCCTTACGGCAAATGAAACGGTTACGCTCACTGAAAAAGTAATTCTTTCCAAATAATGATGCTCACAAAAACTATCCTTTTCATCTNNCTTCGTTTTATCATTCAGCCGGCAGCTGCAAGCTCAAAACTACCACGTCTATCGCCAAAAGAAAATGTACGTCGGTTTAACAGGCGGGATAAATTTCGGCGGGGCAAAAGTAGTTGAAGACTACCATGTTCTGGTAAATACGCCGCAGTCTCCCGCCGCGGCGGGTCAGGAAAAGAAATACCAATCACTCGGGCAGAATAAAGGTTCGCAGTTCGGGGTGTATTTTTCCTATTCGTTTACACGGAAGCTTTCGTTTGTTTTTGAACCTTCATTTCAAACCACCAGTTTCAACTATGCTACTGCCTATTCCTGGTCAGATACGGTAAACGGTTCCGATTTCAACATTGAAATGATGCACCAGCAAAAGCTGTCAGGTGTAAATCTTCCGCTTTTGGCCCGTTATGATTTTACATTTTCGCAATTCTCGCCCTATGTTCAGGGAGGGATTTTCATGAGCTTCGGGCACCATGCGCGAAAAACGATATTCTATGACAATACGATCGACGATGAAGTAGACAAAGAAACGGCCGATCAAACCGGCGAAGCAGATCTTACCAGACACATGAACAAAGCAAATGTTGGTCTTTCTGCTGGAGCAGGAGTCACCTGGTTTGCCAATTATTTCGCCATTAGTCTGGAAAGTAATTTCCGTTACGGGTTCCGTTCTATGGTAAACGACCGAAACCGGTACGCCGACTATACCGGTTTCAGCGTTCAATACCTCGATGCACTGGATCAGTTAAAGCTGTTCAATCTCGATATTCAGCTGAGCATTATCTTCCCTATCGACAACTCCATTTCCCTCGGGATTTTGAGAAAAAGCAGGTATTAATTTGAGATGATTATGAGACAATTTATCTATTGCATGCTGTTTTTGGGCATAGCTGTTCCTTTTTCGGGCTGCAAAAAAGACTCCAAACCAGAAGATGCCTTCATCAAGATCTACGATGATCAAAACGGAAACAAACATTTTCATCCGTTGGGAATCACAACTTCTGAAAGCAATGACGGTTATATCGTTGTAAGTGCTTACGATGGCTGGCGCATTCAATTAATGAAAATTGACAACACCGGCGAATTCGTCTGGAACTACGAATTGCCTTCCAACTATGTGAATGCCGTTCCGAACCTGATTAAAATGAATGGCCAAAACTACCTGGTGTGTATGGATCCCATTGGTTTGTTTACCTACGTTTTGAAAATTGACGAAACTGCTCATACGACAACGGAAATATCCAGTTTTTCGGATGTTCTTTACCCTACCGCGGCATATAATTCCGGGCAAACTATTTATATCCAGAATTACGACAGACTGAGCTATAAAACCGGCATTCACCAACTTTCGGGCGACATGACTGCCATTGAACAATCAGGAAGTGTAAACATTTTTACCGATGTGGAAGAACGCATTGTCAATCATGTAACGTATAACGGAAACAGAATTCCATTCTTCGTGAGCTCAACACCGGAACAGGATTACATTGTCATGAACGGATTTTACAATTACAGCTTTTCCCTGATCTTCCTGAACCCCGATCTCAGCTTTGCAGGAGTTTATAACGGTGCCGGATTTAACGGCGGGTTATCGGCGCTTTCTCCTTTGGGAGCATCGCGTTTCGCTTTAGCACGTTTTTCTTATGACAATCTGTACTACAACCCCGGCGTTACACTGAACCCAACCGCTATTGACATTGCAGAATCCATTCCCGCGCAAGGAATTTCGGAACTGGCAGCGGAAAAACCGGTGTTGATCCGCGCTGTTTCAATCAGCGACACGGAATACAAAGTGTATGTGTCATCAACAAGAAGTAACCAGCTGTTATTGAGTGTATATGACCCTGCTACCGGTGAATTGGTCGGAAAAAAATACCTCGGAAAAAATGTTCCGATAACCGCATGCGATTTGATTCAAACCGAAGACAAAGGCTTAAACATCCTGGTCCAGGTAAAGATCATGGGGAATTTAGACCGGATCGGGCTCATTAAATTGTCGAAAGCAGAAGCAGAAGGGATTGTTGATTGAGATAACAGCACTGAAAAATAAGGTATAGTTTGAAACTGTTAATTGATTGGCTTCTCGTTGAGTGCGCAATTCGGCACAAGAGTAGAACCAAAATTTCCAGTATCAGCTTCTTTTTGGAAGACTGATTGTTACCGTTCAATAATTATGAGATCATCTTCATCAACGTTTGTTACTGTCACAGTGACCTCCGTCTTCAAACTGTCTAGTTCAGTTATCTCTCCTGAAAAGATCAAGTTTTTTCGATTATTGTAGCTGTTAAAATTTGAGATAACTATTAATTCCTTAGAAATTCCTTGGAGTAAGTCCTCAATTTCTTTGCTAGAAAATTTCTCTAGTCCATCAGTAACAGCTGGCTTACTAGATTTTTTGGAAAGATCCTTTATGAACGAAATTTCAAACTGATACTTGTAAATTGAAGTCAACTTTACTGTAAACCTTCCACTTTTGAATTTTCTTTCGACTAAATTTAATTCATGCGATCTCAGAACGTGTACTAAAGTTTCTTTTAACTCTAGAAATAAATATCCCAAACCATTTTTTTCCTTAGCATCAAGCTTTTTCCACCAATCCTTAAATTCCAAAAGTTGAAAGTTCGACAGGTGTTTTAGGATATTATATTTATTGAGATACTGAACTGACTTCGAACCATTCTCAGTCATTGCATTATAACGAATCAAAAATAATTCACTGTCTGCAAGCTGGGATCGAAATATCTTTGCGTAATCAAGTTTTTCCTTCTCCGATATTTCAGATTTATCAATGTGTTGGTAAATCCGATAAATCATTTTGAAATAAGGACTCGTTACGTTTAAGTGTTTGATGTAAAAGTCTGTATATAGGTGCTTCGCGAGATTTCTATTTTGAGCAAAAGTCCTTTGTGGGACAAAATTTTTCTGCATTTCCTCTACCGCATAGTCGAAAAGATTTTTTTTCTTTTTGTTGCCATCTTCCGTTACTTCATCAATCTCTTGAATTAAAGAATGATACAATCTGATTAACTCAAAAAAAGTGTTGTCAAACTGCTGCTTTACAAATACCCTCCTGCTTTCTGAAAGTTCTGTACGTTGCAGGGCAAGCGTTTCGAAGAGCAGTATAATTCCGACTAATGTGAACAAAGTACCGGAAAGACCTCCTATAAAATCCCCTATTTGACCCGCGTCTGGAAGATTCACATTGTGATTGACGTTCCAATGCCTTTCAAAAACAAATAATCTTAGTAAAAACCAAACAATAATACCTAGGCCGACTATTATTAATATTATCGAAAGTACAATGCGTTTCTTTAGTCCCGACTCTTCATCATAACAAGTAGACTTAATCTGTTCCCAAAGTTTGCTCATGAATTTAGAAAAGCCAAAATTGAAGATTTGACGACACTAAAACAACCGTATAAATACGGTATTCAAAAGCTCAACAAAAAATCCTCCCAGATAATCTGGAAGGATTTTAATACTTTTTGTGAAGTGTGCACGATTGGAGTCAAACCACTCAATTCACCGACAAATTTCGAATCATCCTAAACAACATTCTTGACAGCTCGTCAACCTTCGAGTAGAAGTTTTTGAATTCCTCATCGCTGAAAACGACTTCGTCTTTCAGAAAATCGAAAACAGCTGCACATTCAAATGCCGAGCCCCTGGAATTACAAAGAAATTCCGCCTGTCAGGTTTGCTAAACCTGCTGGATCCTTCAGCTACATTCAGCATAATACTAGCGAAGCTCTTCTCAACTGATTTTTGGAAACGGAGTCAATGGTTTTAGAAGCGCGTAAAAACGCATAAACTTCTTTATTGAACAGTTTGGCTTTTTGGTAAACATCGAGTTTCTCGAAATCGAACATACTCAGTGAAAATTAAGTTAGTTTACTGAGTATAGACATTTTAACCGGGATTTCGCTCTCACTCTGAAAAATACGGAGAGTGCTTCCACGACAAATTACAAGAAGAAAGAGTGAGTGTGAGAGTGAGAGAAGAGTGCAAAAAAATAGGAGAGCTTACACTCTCCTTATTTTTTTCGTGCGCAATTCGGTACAAAAGTAGAACCAAATCAAGGATTTATTATCCTTTCTATTTTGATGTTTCAGAGTTTTGTGAACCATCGGTAATCTCACCCTTGTTGTTCTCAGCATCTCTCGCTTCCATGAAGGCACGTACTTTATCCTGTGCGTGAAAACTCAGAGTAGTTTTTGCTCCGATTCTACCCATATTAATTTGGGTACATGTATTTCTTATCGCGTACTTCAAAGCCATAATCTTATTTTTTGACATTTCATTTTTCACAATATCATATGAATAAGAAGTTTGGAGTATAAACTTATCTATACTCTCTAAGTCAGGGTTGAGATTGTGCGCCAAATTATTTCTTATCTTATTGAACAAGCTGATGTGTGCGAAAAAATGAAAGTCAATGACGGTCAAAAACTTCATTATTCCCAACTTCTGTGAAAAGGTTAGATTCATTTTGATAAACTCGGTTGGATTGGGAACTACATCCTCAATATATTGATTCATACAATATTCGATTAGATTATGCCCTTTGAGGATAAGTAGTTCAATGTCGTTTAAAGGATGAAGATATTCTGACACATAGTCGTGGAGATCCCAGAGTTCTTTATTTGAATCCATAATGTTCTGAAAGTTATTTACGACAGGTTAGTTAAGGAATACAGATCGGAAGGTAATAAAATAATAAATGCCCACTGAAAAGCGGGCATTTATCTTTTTTTGTTGTTGAGTGCGCACGACTGGAGTCGAACCAGCACACCCGAAGGCACCACCCCCTCAAGATGGCATGTCTACCAATTTCATCACGTGCGCGTGATTTTTAGACGAGTGCAAAGATAATACATTTATACGGTTCAGCAACTATTTGATCTGTAAATCCAGCAACTTTTCTTCGCCTATACTTCCTTCCAAGTGATCGCCGATCGCTACCGGACCAACTCCCGCAGGCGTTCCCGTGAAGAGCAAATCACCGGTTTTCAGCGTGATAAACCTCGAAACATAGCTGATCAGACGATCGATCGTGAAGATCATATCACCGGTGTGACCGACCTGAACGATTGCCCCATTTTTTTTCAGCGTAAAAGTCAGATTCGACAGATCGAGGCTTTCTTTCGGGAGAAAACCGCCCAGCGGCGCGCTGTTGTCGAAGCTTTTGCCGATTTCCCACGGGAGCCCTTTCTCTTTGGCCTTGCCCTGCAGATCGCGCGCCGTGAAATCGATTCCCAGGCCGATCTGATCGTAGTACTCCGCTGCGAACTTCTCCGGAATGTTCTTCCCCACCTTTTTGATCTTCACCACGAGCTCGCATTCGTAGTGCAGGTCGTTGGTAAAATCGGGAATGTAGAACGGCGTTCCGGCCGGCAGCAGCGCCGTATCGGGCTTCAGAAAAAACACCGGAGCTTCCGGCAAGGGGGCATTCATTTCTTTGGCATGGTCGGCGTAATTTCTGCCTATACAAATGATTTTCATCAGATATCGATTTTTTCACCACAAAGGAGCAAAGAATACTTGACAATAGTACCGCTAAAGACAGCAAAGATGAGTTAAGTTAAGAACCGAAACCCTTTTGTGTAATTCCGTCCGCCGCGGCGGACGGGATGCTTCGAACCACACGCAGCGCATACCATAAGCTTTTGTGTCTACCTCATTGTTAAGCTCGTCAACTACGAGCTACAATTCGTCTTCACTTGCTGCGCAAACTCTTGTGGGTGAAACAACACAAGCTTCAGTTAGTCTTTATGCACTGTAGGAAGACTTTCCCAACAATAACCGCGATCGCCTTTGCTCCCTTACAAGCCAAGCCTGTCCCTATACTTTGCTTCTTTGTGGTGAGCGAGCTACTTATTAAACTTATTCTTCAGCGCCGCCAGCTTGTCCTCCATGCTCATCGGCTGACGATCGTTCTGATTCTGCGCTGGTTGGGACTGCTTTCTCTCGGCTTTGATCCGCTCGATCTCTTCCTTTAGCAGCTGCTTGGTGTACAGCGGGAAATCGGCGTCCAGCATCCAACCGTAATAGCCCGGCTCGGAATAATGGATTTCTTCCACCGTTTTGCCTTTGTGTTTGCCGAAATTGTACATGATCTTGCCGTTTTCGTTTACCGCCAGTCGACCGGCGAAATCGTGCCATTCGATATTGCCCTGACGCGTGAATTCGGCCAGCTCGTGTACGGATCTCGAAAGGGTTTCATAACGCTCCAGCTGTGCTTTGAAAACGTCGAGTGTAACACGTGTATCGTAAAGCGCATTGTGGGCGTTTTGCATCGTTTGCTGGCAGTAAAACTGGTAGGCCGCTGCAAGCGTTCGCTGTTCCATTTTGTGGAAGATGTTCT
The DNA here is from genome assembly GCA_002432085.1 of Flavobacteriales bacterium UBA5871. GTDB lineage: Bacteria > Bacteroidota > Bacteroidia > Flavobacteriales_D > Crocinitomicaceae > Fluviicola. Next base: position 9,960 of record DJFN01000063.1, on the reverse strand, counting down.
GTACGTCGACGAATTTACGCGAGCGGATATCGAAGCCGTGGTTGCAGCGCAGGAATTCCTCCGCCAGCACCGGAATATCGAATTTATTGGAGTTATAGTCCGCAAGATCTGCATCGCCGATGAACGCGGCCACTTCATCTGCTATTGCCGAAAAGAACGGCTCGTCTTTCACATGCTCGTCCGTGATACCGTGAATCGCGGTTGATTCCTGCGGAATAGGCATCTGTGGATTCACACGACGGTAGTATTCGTGCTCGGTGCCGTCGGGCATCAGCTTGATGATCGCTATCTCGACGATCCTGTCACGGGTCACATTGACGCCGGTTGTTTCAAGGTCAAAAACCGCAAAAGGACGTTGCAGCGATAGCGATAGATTCATGGGCTTTTTTGATCAAATATACTGTTCGCCTTTCATAATTAAAAGGGTGAACAGCGCCCATTTCGCAACTACCTGGTTTTCAACTCAACAAACTGGAACGGCGTGTATTTATCCTTGTTGCGGGAATCGGATTCGTAAGCAGGACCGGAGACTACGCTCGAAACGATAACGATTTCCACCTTGTCTTTGTAAGCCGATTTCGCGAAGTAATTTTCCAGCATCGCTTTCATATTGGCCGCACGGGTTTCACTAAGCTCCTGGTTGTCCTTGAACTCATGGGTCGGTACGAACGAGGCCGAAGAAGTGATCTCGATCACGATCTTGTCTCTTCCGTCCTTGAGCTGTTTTTCGGCGCTCTTCAGGAAGTTTTTCATGCGCGCTTCGGTAACCGCCAGCTTGTTCTTGTTGTAGCCGAATGTGTGACGGAACGCCAGCGGCTCGTAGTTTTTAATTACAGTATCCGGAAGAACGATCGGAATAATGGTATCCGGCGTAAGAACCGGCGGATCTTTCGGAACGATCGCCATTTTTTCTGCATCGAGGTAAACCTCGCGGTAGATCTCGTCTTTTTCCTTCTTGCAGTCTGTGCTGAAGCTCTCGCGGTAGAATTCCTTCTCGCCGTTTCCGTGGCGGAAAATGATCTCGTAAGTACGGCACGGATCGAGCGTCATGGAGAAAGCTCCGTCGCGCATGCGCGGGTAAACCGTACGGTCGTACTGATCGTTGCAGTCGCTGCAGGCTACGGTGATGGTCACATCTTCCGGCATCGGGCGACCGTTCAGAACGATCACTTTTCCGTTCAGGATCGCGCCACGGTTGATCGACATGTAATCGTTCTCGATTTCGTAGATGTCCTTCTCCCCTTTCGTATCGCCACGCATCGAGGTGATGTAGCCGCGGCGGCCGTCGATCGTTTCGGTGTAGAAAATATCGTCCTGCGGCGAGTTCATCGGAACACCGAGGTTAATCGGAGCAGACCAGTTGTTGTCGGCATCGATTACCGAAACCATGATGTCGAAGCCACCCATACTGCGCGGTCCGTTGGTAGCAAAGAACAGCGATTTGTTATCGCTGGCCATGAACGGCGCATCTTCGTCATAAGCCGAATTGATGACCGGCCCGAGATTCATTGGCTTGCTCCAGGTATTGTCGGCCATTTTCACGATGCGGTAAATGTCGCGGCCGCCATAGCCTTCCGGACGTTCCGAAGCGAAATACATCGTGCGTCCATCCGGTGTTACGAAGCAGTGCGTATCCCAAAATTTGGTGTTGACGTCCTTATTTTCCAGCGATATGATGTCCTTGAAACGGTTGGTCGAAAAGTCGGAGTAGAAAATATCGCCGCCGCCAATAATGTCCTGGTAAACGTAAATACGACGCTCATCCACACTCACGGAAATCGAAGCTTCGTTCTGGTCCGCCTTGCAGAAATCGAGGCGCGTCGGCGTTGTCCACGTGCCATCGAAATCTTTGTAGGAAACATAAATATCTTCAGGATATAAGCCCAAACGCGGATCGCGGAATTCGGCTGTTTGTCCTTCGTCCCATTCGCGGCGGGAAGTGTAATACAACGCGCTCCCATCGAAGGAAACAAGCGGCGAATATTCAGGATTTTTGCTGTTGATCACATCGCCGAGATTCACAATGTTGACATTCTTTCGCGGATTGGCGGAAAGCTGCTCGGCGAGTTCCAGCTGTTTTAATCCTAATTCTGCCGATCTGGTGAGATCGGTTTGCTTTTTCGCCTGATTCAGAAAGGACGTATAGAACTCATGCGCTTTGGCATAATTGCCCAGACGATGATAGCCGCGTCCGAGGTGATACAACGCATCGAGACCAGCCGATTTTTCCGTGCCGGAGTACATATCGTAGTTCTTGTCGATGTCTTTCGAAGCCTTTTCAAGATGCGCAACAGACCCCGCGAAATCACCGCGTGCATCGGCCAGGATTACGCCTTTGCGGTAATTGTAATTGCAGTTTTCCGGATCTTTCTCGAGCAGTTTATCGACCAGTCGCTCGGCGGCCATGTAATAGCCATCGTCAAGCAGTTGAGAGCTTTGAATAACGAGCTCTTCTTCCGTTGAGCTGGCAATCAGCTTGTCGATCTCTGAGTCGGAGTATTGGGCAGTTACGTTAGCGCTGATAAAAATCAGCACCACACTTAGCAGTAGTTTCATATAGCGCGGCATTAGATGGTTTCAATGTACATAAAATTCAACCACATGCTACCTGGGTAGATAGCTACTTCTGTTTATTTTTTATCGAAAATGATTAAAATGGTTGATTTTCATTTAAATCACTCAGAATTAACTACAATCGCCTCGTGGATTCACATATAGCTGAATAACTGACTGAAAATGAAAAACCCCGAAGTGTCTGAGACAGCTCCGGGGTTTTCTTATAAAATCGGTACCGTTATTTCACGATAATAAATTCCGTACGACGGTTTTTCTGGTGAGCGTCCACTTTTTCCTGATCGGTTTTCATTTTCGCGATCGCTGCGTCGGAAACGATCAGCTTGGATTCACCATAGCCTTTTCCGCTGATGCGGCTCGCCGAAATACCTTTCGAAACGATGTAAGCGGCAGAAGCTTTCGCACGACGATCAGACAGGCTCATGTTGTCGGCAGCAGAACCACGGGAGTCGGTATGTGAACCGAGGATGATCTTGATATCCGGGTTCTCTTCCATAATCTTCACGATCTTGTCGAGCTCTACCGCAGCATCCGGACGGATATCCCATTTGTTGTAGTCGAAGTAGATCGGATTGATCAATACGCTCAGGTCGGTTCCAGGCTTATCGGAAACAAGCTCAGGCGTGATGTAAGAATCGAGGTCGATACGAGCTTCCTTGCCCAGTTTGAGCGGAATTTCGTACGAACGGCTGATGTAGCCTTCTTTCTCGATTTTCACTTCAATCACGATCTCATCGCCGATCTTTTTGCCAGCCAGCGGAATGGATTCATAAGAACCGTCTGCTTTCGAAGCGAATTCGCCCAGTTTCTCAGCACCTTTGTAACCGATGGTCACTTTCGCGCCTTCAACCGGAACTTTGGTCTTGCTGTCGCGAACCGTTCCGAAGAGTACGTATTCCGGATCTTTAACGATTTCCTGCAGATCGGTATCGAGCAGTACTTCGCGGTAGATTTCGTCGTATTCCTTGTTGCAATCGGTCGAGAAGCCTTCACGGTAGAATTCTTTTTTCCCGCCTTCGTAAGAGAACACCATTTCGTATTCGCGGCAAGGCTCGAGCGAGCTCAGGAACACACCGTCACGGATACGCGGGAATACTTTGCGGTCGAACGCATCGCCGCAGTTCAGACAGCGCAGTGTGATGGAAACATCTTCCGGGATCGGCTTGTCGCCAACGGTTTTGATTTTTCCTTTGAGCACCGCCAGGTTTTTCATCCCGAGGTAGTCGTTCTGCACTTCGTAAATATCTTTTTCACCGTAGCCATCCTTGCGGAAAGACGTCAGGTAGCCGGTCATACCGTCAACGGTAGTCGTGTAAAACAGGTCGTCGCCGCAGGAGTTGAGCGGGTAACCGAGGTTGATCGGATCGGACCAGACGTTGTTCTCGTCGCGAACGGAAACGAACACGTCGAATCCACCCATACTTTTCGGACCGTTGCTGGAATAGTAGAGCGTTTTGTTGTCTACGGCGATAAACGGCGATTCTTCGTCCATCGGACCGTTAATGGTCGGACCGGCGTTCACCGGCTCGCTCCAGGATCCGTCAGGCATACGTACCACGCGGTAGATATCGCGACCTCCGAAACCACCTTTACGGTCGGAAACGAAGTACATATGCATACCGTCAGGCGTTACCGTACAGTGTGTTTCCCAGCTGTTGGTGTTCACCCCTTTTACACCGTAATGCTCTACATCCTTAAAGCGGTTGGTCGAGAAATCGGAGTAGAAGATGTCACCGTTTCCTCTCGAATCTTCGTAAAGGTAAATACGGCGCTCATCGGAGCTTACAGCCAGCGTTGCTTCGTTCTGGATAGAATCACAGAATTCCAGGCGGATCGGATCGATCCATGTCTCATCGAAGTCGCGGTAAGCCACGTAAATATCTTCGGGATGCAGATTGTAGCGCGGGTCGATCCCTTCATCGCTTGCCCCGTTCGGCCATGCTCTGCGGGAAGTAAAGTAAAGCGCAGAACCGTCGAGCGAGATCACCGGCGAATACTCTGGCTTACCGGTATTGATCGCTCCGCCCACGTTCACCAGTTTCATTTTTTTCGGGTTCTCCAGCGCACGGCGGGCTACAGCACATTGCTCCAGCGCCAGCTTCGAGAAGAATACGAATTCCGATTTCGGGTTCGAGACCTCGATGAACTTATGATAGTTTTCTTCGGCTTTATCAATGTTTTCAGATAAATGGTAGCAGCGCGCCAGGTGATACAGTGCATCCGTAGAAGCACTTTCCTCACGGGCTGAGAACATATCGTAGTTCTTCTCCATGTCTTTCACCGCGATCTCCAGGTGTGGCAACGCCTTGATGAAATCTCCGCTCATTTCGAGCAGAATAAAACCTTTGCGGTAGTTGTAATTGGAGCTTTCCGGATTGAGCTGTAGCAAACGGTCTGTAAGCTGACCTGCCTGGTAGAAATTACCTTCCAGCAACATCTGGGAGGATTCGATTACCAGCTCCTGCTCGGATGATTTACGCAGCAGCTCCTGCATTTGCTCTTCCGTATATTGAGCGACTGAAATAAGTGGCAATAACAACAATAGCGCTGTAGTAGTGAGAATTCGTACCATCTTTTTTACAACTGTGTATTATACAAAAAACCCGCAACAAATTGAATCTTGCGGGTTTACGAAGTTAATCATAATATGTTACAACTCGCGGTTTACGTCAAATTGTTCGAGGTAGTCTGCTACTCTTCGAACGAACTGACCGCCCAGCGCGCCGTCAACAACGCGGTGGTCATACGAGTGTGAAAGGAACATCTTGTGACGGATTCCGATGAAGTCGCCATCCGGTGTTTCAATTACAGCCGGCATTTTGCGGATCGCTCCGAGTGCGAGGATTGCCACCTGCGGCTGGTTGATGATCGGTGTTCCCATCACGTTTCCAAACGTTCCGACGTTGGTCACGGTGTAAGTTCCGCCCTGGATATCTTCCGGCTTGAGCTTGTTGTCGCGGGCATTGCGGGCCAGCTGGTTCACCGATTTCGCCAGACCTGTGAGGTTGAGCTGATCGGCGTTTTTAATCACCGGAACGATCAGGTTGCCGGAAGGAAGCGCCGTTGCCATTCCCAGGTTAATGTCTTTGCGCTTGATGATGTTTGTACCGGAAACGGATACATTGATCATCGGGAAGTCCTTGATCGCTTTCACGATCGCTTCCATAAAGATCGGCGTGAACGTCAGGTTCTCCCCTTCGCGCTGTTCGAATGCTTTTTTGTTTTTGTTTCTCCAGTTAACAATAGCCGTAACGTCTGCCTCAACGTAGGAAGTTACGTGTGGCGAAACGTGCGTCGACATCACCATGTGTTCGGCGATGAGCTTGCGCATGCGGTCCATTTCGATGATTTCGTCGCCTGGATTCGGAACAACCATTGGCTCTTTGATATTTGCCAGGAAGGAAGATCCGCCGGCTGCAGGCGCTGCCGCAGGAGCCGATGTTGGAGGAGCAGCTGTGGTAGCCGCAGGAGCGCTTGTCGGTGCAGTGGCAGCCGGAGCTGCGCCACGGTTATCAATATAGGAAATAATGTCTTTTTTGGTCACGCGTCCACCCATTCCGGAACCGCTCAATTGATCGAGCTCGACCATGGAAACGCCTTCTTTTTCAGCAATGCTGCGCACCAGCGGCGAGAAGAATTTGCCTGAAGTGCTTTTTTCGAGCGGCGCTTGCTGACCATTTGCTGTAGTCTGAGCAGACTGAACCGTTTCGGTGATAGCGGCTACTGCTTCAGCAGCTTTCGGAGCTTCGGTTTCAGGAGCAGCGTCGCCGTCTGTGGAAATGATCGCGATCACATCGCCAACCTGGGCCACCTGGTCTTTGGCAAACAATTGTTTTACGAGTACGCCGGCTGCTTCCGATGGAAGCTCGTTGTCGACTTTATCGGTCGCCACTTCTACCAACGGTTCGTCCATTGCTACGGTATCACCGACATTTTTCAGCCAGTTGGTGATCGTTGCTTCCGTTACACTTTCCCCCATTTTCGGGAGGCGGATTTCAATTTGTGCCATAATGCTACTGTAGGGTCTCTTAAAATGTGGCACAAAAATAAACGAAAAAAACGGAGCCGGTTTAAAAATTGAAAATTGATCCGCCTCAGTGGATCAAAAATTGATTTTCGGAGTTGGCAGCTTGCGATTACAAACCACCTGGTGACCTATTTCACCACAAAAGGCACAAAAGGAGTGGTTACGTACTAGCATAGTTGAGAGCGCCTCCCGCTGCGCGAAAGTCTACACAAAAGGGCGGGTTCTAAAAAATATCCGGTTTATGATCGAGCTTTTGTGTAATCCGTCCGCGGCGGCGGACGGGTGCTTCGAACCACACAGCACATCAAATAAGCTTTGTGTCTTTTGTGGTGAAAAAAAATAAAAGCAGCAGCTTAATTCCGACGATCCAGCTTTTTCCACGAACGCATAACAATGCGCAGATCGAGCAGCAGATCGTACTCACGGGCGTAGAGCAGATCGAGCTTTACCGCAAGGTTCTCATCGTTGAGATTCAAACGATCGGAAGGTGTAAGAATACCGCGTTTGAGTGACGGTAGCTCGGTAGCTTTTGCTGTATTTCCGGAAGCGTAGCCAACTAATGTGCGACGACCGACAAACACCAAAAGCATGTTTTTCAGGAACGCGCCTTTACGTGCATAAAACCAGACCAATAAAGGTGAAAGCAAGAGCAGAACCGTGCTCACCAGCAGATCGAGGAAACGCTTCTGACGCTGTTTGGCCGGCTGCGAAATGGCGTTGATGTCCATGATATACAGATCGCCGGCCGTTTCGATGGAATTACTGCCGATCAGGAACAGACTGTCGGGCTGTGCGATCTTGAAATCCACGTGTGCGTGCTGAATGGCCGTCATCCAGTGAATGATTTCGTTGGCCGACGTGTCTTTCGCACAGAAGATGATCTCGTCGATCTTGTGAATGGTCGTAATCTGGTCGAGCTGCGTCATCGTTCCAACCGCATCGGATGCTTTTTCAGGTCCGGCGGAAACGTGTACCACTTTATCGAGCCGCGATTGCGTCTGATGCAGAATGAGGTTTACGCGGTGGAATTCCTCATCCGAGCCGACAATGGCGAAATTGGCGTTCTTGCGCCCATTGATCACGAATTGCTTTCCGATCGCGACATGTAGGAACAAGCGCGAAAGCCAGTAATAAATCACGACCCATGTAGCGCCTGTTAGAATATACAAACGTGAGAACTGCCAGTCCTTCGGCAAAAGAGCGTAAATGATCAGGATCACCGCCGTTCCGATGGCGCTTCCGAACAGGTATTTCCGCAGCTTGACTGGGGGATCGTAACCTCCCTGCATGAGCACGCTCAGCATCCAGACAGCGGTGTAGCCGTAGATCAGAATGCCGGTCACGTGTTCCGGGAACTCGATCTGCGCCTGGTGCCAGTAATTCGTCAATGCAAACAAGCCTAAGAGCAGATAACCCGCATCGACCAGTGGCAGTGTGATTTTTCGGATAAAACGGGCGAATAATGCCAGTCCGGCGCGGAAATAAATCGCCGTATTAATAAGGAAGGAAAACAGGCGGGCGTTTTTCTGCGAAAAGTGTTTCCGGGCGAAAATGACCATTGCGCGGTAAAACACAAAAACGTAGTTCACGCTGCTTTTCTTTGTGCTTTCTCCTTTGTAATGAATGATCCGCGTTTCCGGGAAGTAAACGTTTTTGTAGCCTGCTTTTATTATGCGGTACGACAGATCGATGTCTTCGCCGTACATGAAAAAGTCTTCGTCGAGCAGCCCGGCTTTGTCGAGCGCTTCCTTGCGCATGAGCATAAACGCACCGCTGAGGATTTCGATCTCGTTGGTCTCGAATTCGCTCAAATAGCCCAGATGGTAGCGACCAAAACGCTTCGATTTCGGAAAAATGCGGGAAATACCGAAGATTTTGTAGAACGCAACGGCCGGTGTTGGCAAACCGCGCTTGGATTCCGGAAGGAATTTTCCTTTTCCGTCGACCATTCGAACGCCCAGACCGCCGACTTCAGGATGCGCATCCATGTAGTCGCAAACCTTTTTAAGCGTTTCTTCCTCGATGACCGTATCCGGATTCAGCAACAACTGGTATTTGCATTCCGATTGCGCCATCGCCTGGTTGAACGCCTTGGAAAAGCCTTTATTGTCTTTGTTGGCGATGAGCTTTACCCACGGGAATTTGGCGGCAACCATTTCTACCGAGCCGTCGACCGAATTATTGTCAACCACCCAGACCTCAGCCGGTTCCAGCTCCATGGCACGCGCAACGGAATTGAGGCATTGCTCAAGAAAGAACGCCACATTGTAGTTGACGATAATGACAGCTATTTTCGGTTGTTGTCCGCTCACGGTTCCGGATGCGCTGCCAACTGGCGGGCGCTCTTTTTTGCAAGTTTAGTAATTTTGCCAGAAAAGCGGTGCGCATCCTTTTGCTCGACAATATCGACTCGTTCACATTCAACATCTTCCATTACCTCGAAGCGTTGGAAGCCGATGTGACCGTAAAAGACAACCGCTCTGTTCAGGTCACCGATCTTAACGGAATCGACGCCCTCGTATTGTCTCCCGGCCCGGGTTTGCCTTCAACTGCCGGAAAACTGATGGAAATGCTCGATCTCGCTATTGAAAAACAAATTCCCGTGCTCGGTGTCTGTCTCGGAATGCAAGCCATTGCGGAACATTTTGGCGGATCGCTCTTCAACCAGGAAGAAGTCAAGCACGGTCAGCAGGAACTGATCACACACACCGGTAAAAGCCGGTTATTCAACGGAATTCCGGAACAAATCAATGTCGGCTTGTACCATAGCTGGGGCGTCAGTGAGCCTTTGCCCGAAGGATTGATCGCCACGGCTTTCTCCGAAAACGGTGTGATGATGGCGCTGGAACACGTTTCGCTTCCGGTCTATGGCGTGCAGTTTCACCCTGAAAGCATTATGAGCGACTACGGAAAAGAGCTCTTCGCGAATTTTTTGGAGGTCTAGACGTCAGGAGGTCAAGACATCAGGACTTCAAGACGTCAGGATATCAGGACAACCGGGACTGGCGACTATTTAAGTGCATCCCGTTCATCTTTCGTTAAATCGGAAAAAGGATTTTTCACCCGCAGATAGCGAAACGAACGGATGGTATCGTCTTCGTAAAACAACTGCAGCATCTGCTCGTTTTCCTGCAGAATAATTCGCTGATTGCTAATGTAAACCCGGGAATGCTGCTTTTTAAACGGTCCAATCGGTTTCCCTACAAGATCCAGCTTGCCCAACGCCGGTTCTCTCAACCGGCAATTTATTTCGATCAGCTCCTCATCCTGCTCGTTGTAGCGCCCGACGGTGCTGCCAAAAATGTAGGTCGTGAGCGTCAGCTTCCCGAAAATATCGCCGCCGTAATGCGGAGAGCCGA
>DJFN01000197.1 GCA_002432085.1 Flavobacteriales bacterium UBA5871 | reverse complement strand
CGAGGTCAAGACCGAGCGCGAGGCTTCGCGACTTCACTTCCTGGAAGGTAGAACCCAATACCGGATACACTTTCTCCTGGGATTTTTCTTTCAGGATCTGGTTCAGGTACGCGGCTTTTGCCAGATCGTACGATTCCGGATCTTTAACTGCTACTTTTGTTTCGTTAGGGAGCAAAACGCTGTCCTGACGGGCAGCAGTCGCTTTTTTAAACTCCTCATCAACCCGGATAGCCGCTTCTTTTGCAGCATCCTTTTCAACATTCGTAGAGACATAGGTGAACGACAGCTGGTAGACGCAAACCGCCGCCAACAAAATCGTCAGAAACCAGAAAAATCCTTTATTACGCATTTCTTTATTTTCTTAATTAAGCCCGCAAATATAGAATTTACCGCGCGCAATATCAACAAAGTCGAAAAATCGTTTAAAAAGGTTATGAACAGTGATTTCTGATACCTGTTCCGATGGTCGTTCCAGTCGATTGATGGTTTTGCAACAGACCAATAGTTGCTAGTTCGCAACCCGCAGAACTGCCTGCGCGACCTCATCCGATGTCAGATCGTGCATACACGACGTTCCGCGCTTGCAGGTATTGCCGAAATGGCATTCGCAGCCCACAGACGGCTCGATGATCTCCCCTCTTCCGTAAAGCTCAAATTCGTGGCGGTTGAAGATGTTGTTCATCAGTACCATTTTCTTTTCGAGCGCCGTAGCGATGTGCATCATCATCGAAACCTGTGTCACGATCAGATCGCAGCCGTCGGTCAATGCAATGAACTCTTCGAGTGAAAAATGTCCGGGATAATAGGTTCCGGTTTCCGCAGCCATGGCCTGGTTTTTCTCATCTTCCAGACTTCCACCGAGGAAAACGGGAAAGAGGCCGTTTGCTTTCAGCTGATGGGCTAAATTCTGCCAGTAGTCCGCTGGCCAGAGGCGCGTGTTCCATCTTGGACCGCAGCCGGTGTTCAATCCAACGATCAAACGATCGCCAGCCAGCTCACGTAACTGCTTCGTCCATTTAGCGGACAGCTCTTCGTTTTTGTTGATCAGATACGGCTCGTGCTGAAATTCGAGGTGACAGATCTCAAAGATCTCTTCAAGGTAGCTTTTCGTATTGCGGAGCGAAATCTGGTCGAAAAAGCCTGTCATGAGCTTGTGGACCGCAGCCGGTGTGGCCGGAGCGATGCGATTGTTTTCCCACGTATAGCCGAACTTTTCCGTGGCTTTTACTGCCGCCAGCAGCATACAGGCTTCGGTTTCCTTGTCGAGATTGATCGCAATGTCGTAGTCGCCATTCTGGATCTGCCACAGCGAAAACGCTTCCGGACGCAGAATAAGATTGATACCTTTTTTCGGCAAGACATCCGGTGAAAGCGTGAGCCAGGTAATGTGACAATCGGGATAAAGCTGACGGTATTTCACGATCAGCGGAGTCGTTCGGATCACGTCGCCGAGCGCGCCCAGTTTGATGATCAGAATGCGCTTTGAAATGGGACGAAAGTCCTCGCAGGTACACATCACGCCTTTGACTTTGTTGGGCGCACAGGGGATGCCACCCCGAAAGTGGATACAATCCTGACGCACGTCATTGAACGATGGTTCCTGCATAGTTTTTTTTAGCTGATCTAAAATTTATGGGTAAAGATACATTTTGAATGCACAATCTGAATGCTTAATTCAGAATTCACAGTGCATAACGGCCATTCTGAATTATGCGTTCTGCATTATGAATTTTATTCAATGCCGTAGTCAATCAGCTGCATGATGATCTCGCGACCTTTGGTAACATTGTTGGGATTGAAGTTGCTGATCTTGAAATCCTGCCAGTGCTTGTAATACATGCCAACACCTTTGGCGTATTGCTCGTACTTCCGGCGGTAATCGATCATGGTGAAGTAGTCTTCCTGTTCCACGGTTACCGTTGAATCGAAGGAAAAGCCGTTGATACCTCCCGGTTCGTGAATGTTGACGTAATAGCATTCCTGCTCGCCCAGCTGATTGTAGACATTGGCATCCCATTCCTTGAATTTATCCGGAGCCAGAACGAGCTTGATCACGCGCTGGTTTTCTTCGACCAGCTCTACTTTGTTGCCGTTGACGATGGTTGTCCAGATGTCCTGAAGAACCCACGGATCGGAAGCCGTTTCGCGTACGTAACGCTCGTAGCGACGGGCAACGCGGCCTTCGTTGTCGGTAATGGTGTCACCGATTTTTGCCTTGACGAAATATTCGCTGGTATCGTTGATATTCAACGCATTGTCGATGTACACTTCACGTACGGAATAAGTCACATAACGTCCTTGTCCGGTCGGAAAGTAATCGTAATGAAAGTTGGGAGCGCTGTTGTCCTTTTTGCAGGAAACCACTAAAATTCCGGCGACAATTGTCAGCATTGCAGCCAGTTGGAGAAGCACATTCCGTTTGATCATGATGTAAAGATAAACTTTGCATGCAGAATTCGCAATGCGGAATGCACAACGGGCCGTTCTCAATTATCACTCAGCTGTTTAAAGCTATTTCCTTTCAAAATTCTGAATTATGCATTCTGCATTCTGAATTGAAATCAGCCATTCGGATTGATACCGAGCTTCTTCATTTCGTCCATTTTACGCTGCAGCTCAGCGCCTTCGAGCTCGCGACCGTAATAGAAGTATTTTTTGCCCAGCTCTTTGCCGTTCGGATCGTAGGTCATGCACCAGCCGTGACGCTCGCCTTTTTTATAGCGCTCGAGGATCATCATTTTTCCGTTCGGATGATTGATCACGTACTGACCTTCTTTCGCGCCGTTCACATAGGTACATTTGCTTTTGATCGTTCCGGATTCAAAGTATTCGACAACTTCACCTTCGAGCACGCCGTTTTTGTAATTGGAAACCTTGGCCGGCAGCAAACGCTTGTCGTTCGGGTCTTCCGAAACATAGTAAACGATCGATTTTCCGTGCAACTTGTCTTTGGAGTAGGTTTCTTTCAGACTTTGGCGACCCGACGGACCGTAGTAATCCCAGATGCTGTCTTTGAGCTGATTCTTGTAGATGCCGCGGGCAAAAACGACGCCTGACTCATGGTACATCGTTGCTACGGAGCGACCGGTTTTTTCGTCGTGAACGATCACCGCCTTGACCTTGGTCGAAGGATAATAGTAAGTGAATGTTCCAACAGGCTTGTCATCCTTGAACTGTCCTTTGTACTCATAGGCAGAGCTTTTGGGATAGAGTTTTTCCCATTTGCCCTGTTTTTTTCCTTTTGAATCGACCTGGTTAACCTGCGCCGTGAGTACGGAGCTGAAACCAACCGCGATCAGCAATACGAGCCATTTCATGCGATGAGTTTTTTTATTGCTTCGAGCAGGGAACGCTGCGTGGTATCCGCTTCGTGATGTTCCTTGCCCGTTGCGTCTATATAAACAGTTTTCATGCCAAGTCTGCGGCCGAAAGCAATGTCGGAATCCGAATCGCCGATCATGACCGAGCGCTCAAAATCAATTTCGGGAAAATCCTGTTGTGCCTGCAGCGCCATTCCGGTTTCCGGCTTGCGAAGCGGGCTTTTCTCCGCAGCCAGCGCGGGTGCAAAGTAGAAGCGGTCGATATGTCCTCCGGACGCCTGGATCATGTCAAGACAATAAGCATGGATTTCAGAAAGGTTACGCTCGGTCATCAGGCCCTTGCCTATTCCCTGCTGATTGGTCACCACGACGATCCTTCCGAAGTTCTCCGACGCGATTTTAATGGCTTCCGCAACGCCTTCGAGCAAACGGAATTCATCCGTCGATTTCACGTAATCGCCGATCAGTCGCTCATTGATCACGCCGTCGCGGTCGAGGAAGAGCGTCCAGCTTTTATCGATCTTACCGAACATTCAGATTTCCTTTTCCACCAGGTAGACGTTCCGGGTCGATGAGTTCCTGCCAACCAGCTCTGCGAGGAAGCCTGTGAGGAAGAACTGCACTCCCATGATCATGGCCGCGAGCGAAATGTAGAATTCCGTGCGCGACGCAATCAGTCGGCCGGTCGTTTCGATGAGGAGCTTATCGATGATCAGGTAAAAGGCAAAACCGAATCCGATCAGGAACAGCAGCGCGCCGATCGCACCGAAGAAGTGCATGGGTTTCTTGCCGAATTTGCCCATGAACACCACCGTCATCAGGTCAAGCGGACCGTTCAGAAAGCGGTTCAAACCGAATTTGGTCGTTCCGTATTTACGAGCCTGGTGAATGACCACCTTCTCGCCTATTTTGTTGAAACCGGCATATTTCGCCAGTACGGGAATGTAGCGGTGCATGTCGCCATAAAGCTCGATGCTTTTCACGACCACGCGACGGTAAGCTTTGAGCCCGCAGTTGAAATCGTGCAGGTGGATGCCGGTCATGCGACGGGCGGTCCAGTTGTATAATTTCGTCGGAATGGTTTTGGAAACCGGGTCGTAGCGTTTCTTTTTCCAGCCGGAAACGACATCGAGATCATCTTCCGTGATCATACGGTAGAGCTCCGGAATTTCGTCGGGAGAATCCTGAAGATCGGCATCCATGGTGATCACCACGCGGCCTTTCGCGGCTTCGAAACCGGTGTGCAATGCCGCTGATTTGCCGTAATTGCGCTGAAATTTTATCCCGCGTACGTTCGCATCTTCGCTTACAAGGCGTTCGATCACTTCCCATGAGCCATCTTTGCTACCGTCGTCCACGAAAACAACTTCGTAGGAAAACTGGTGCTCGTTTACCACACGGACGATCCAGGCATGCAGCTCCGGAAGAGACTCCGCTTCGTTAAAGAGCGGTACGACGATCGAGATATCCGGTTCTTTTTCCAATGATTGTCAAGTTTAGGAGCAAAAATAACGATTCTCTTTTAACTCAATTATCATCCGCCGCGGCGGATAGCAATTATCAAGGAATGGAAAATGGAATTATCAATCCGCGGCGGATGATCAATTATCAAGGAATTGAAATTGAATGGAGATTGATCTATTAACTAATATGAGGTCTCTTACACTTGATAATTGCTAATTCATAATTTATAACTACCTCATCTTTTGTTGGCCCATTTATTCCTTCACGAAACGGATCACGCCGTTCGAAGTTTCCAACAGATACATGCCAGGACGGAAGAATTCACAGCTTAGCTGATTTTCGCCGGGTTTTAATTGTCCTTCGGCTACTAGTGCTCCTGTGATGTCGAGAATGCGGTACGGTTGTTCGGAAAGAACGCCGTTGATGTGCAATTGATCTTCTACCGGATTCGGGAACAGCTTCAGGTTCGGTTGTTCAGCTTCATCCGTTCCGACGAAATCCTGGTTGGCGACAAAAAAGAAGTCGATTCCGGCTTCGGTGATATTGATCCGCGGATCTTCATCGGAAATGGTCACAATGAGCTGCATGTCGGCTGTTGGTGTGAGGAAATCGCTTACGTGTACGCTGCGGCTCACCCACTGATGATAAAGCTGACCATTCGGCAAAGCTTTGTCGACCAGGACCGTCTGGATCCCGTTGCTAAGGAAAATTTCCAGCGTATCGTCGGGCCATTGCGGACCGTCAAGACAATGGAACCAGCGGTGGTAGTGAATGTACGGGTCGGTCTCTGCAGTAAGATCGAACTGCGGCGAATAGAGCGTCACGCGGCCACCGTCGAGGTCATCGAAATCGGTATTCGGACCTTCGCCATTTCCGGTTACGAACGCATAGTCCTCGCAATCGTATTCGGCATCGTCGGAAGTCGTAGCTACATCGTTGGAACCGATCGGAATACCGCGTTCCCACAAGCCGGTGATCGCGCCGTCAACAGTCGTCGTCCAGCCGAAATCAAAAGAAAAATCGTCGTAAATGCCTTTTTCCAGCTGAATGGTGATCGTACCGGTCGTTTCATCGATCTCGTATTGCGAACAAGCGGTTTTGTAGCCCCATTTGCCGACCGTGATCGTCGCATTGCCCGGATAATACAATTCAATCTCGTCTTCGCCAAAACCATTCGTCTGGCCTTCCACGATCATTTCCGGCACAGTGATCCGGATATTTGCATCGATGATCGGATCGTTCCCTGCTCCGGCATCTTCCACAATTACGGTAAGATTGAACGGCGGAATCGGAACGAGATCGATCGTATCGGTAAGCAATTCGTTGGTAGCAAAATCCACGGTACNNGTTTTGGAGAACGTCACGTTGCGTGTTCCGGGAACGACGGTTCCTATAGCATAATTTCCGGAAGCATCCGACAGATCGCCCTGCGGATCACCCGTCATCGTAATTGTCACACCCGCCAGCTCATCCAGCGTTACGGCGTCGCGCACCAATCCTTCGTAATAGCAAGGAGCAACCAGGTCGGCTTCCAGCACGAACAATCCTTCGCCGCGATCGGAAGCCAGGATCAGTCCGGACGGCAGAAAAGCGTAGGTTCCCCACGAACCGTCGAATGTTCCGGTTTCCAGCGGATTCGTATCGTAAGAAGCAATCTCCACAAGGTTGTGCGGACGACGCATATCGTGAATCGTAACACCGTCGGTGTAATAGGAAGTCACGATCAGCGAATCGGCCAGAATGAAAGCGTTGTGCGGAATGATATCCAGTCCCGGGCTGCTGCGGATGCGATCCGTTTCGCGGATGTCGTTCGGGTTGGAAACGTCGTAGAGCGTCAGGTAAGCGCCTGCGACTTCATCCGTTGTTACTGCGTAATGATCGTCGCTGGTCACCCAAACGTTGTGCGTAAAGGTATTCGGAGTCAGCTGTGTGTTGATCAGCTGCGGATTCGTTCGGTCGGTGATGTCGATGATGGATAATAATCCGTCGGCGATGTGTGCTCCGTACAACAGATTTCCCTGCGCAAACGCGTCGTGGCAGTACCAGGTGTCGAACTGGCCAATTTCTACCGGGTTCATCGGATCGGTGTGGACNNCCCCGCCTTCGCCGCGATCGGCGCCGCAGATGTAGGCATAGCCTTCGGCATCGATGAAAACGTCGTGGGCTGAATCCCAGTAAGCCGGTCCTTCGCCGCCGGTATAAGTGGTCGTATCGAGATCATTGGATGCCGGAAGCGGTGAAAGGTCGATGATCAGCATGCCGTCGTTGGCTTCGGTCGTGATATATGCGTAATCGCCCCAGACCTGCAGATCGCGCCAGATCGACTGACTGCCTTCGACCCAGAACACTTCGACCGGATTGGCCGGATCGGCAAGACTCACAACCGAAGTTCCATTCGTGGTACCGACGAGCGCGTATTCGATACCGGTTTCATCAACATAAGCCCAGCAGTCGTTCAGCCCGACACCGTGAAGAGCGAAATAGTCCAAATGGCCAACAAGCGACATATTCACGCCGGAGCCCTGGGAAAAAGAAGTCCAGGAAAGGGAAAGTCCGGAAAGCAGTAAGAGTAACGTTCGAATCATGCTCCAAAATACGGAAAAGCGGTTTTCGTACCTAGCGTGTGTTGAATTATTGAGTGAAGTGTAATCAATGGACAATTGACAGTGGACAATTGNNATTGACAATGGACAATTGACAATGTCAGATTCGGAATTTGAACTTTATTTTGGAGACCGGTCTAGAGGATGAAGATCGCTGCGATGATAAACACCAGGATGATAACGATATACTGCCAGACGTCGACGAAATAAGGAAAGTATTTTTTGTACAGCTCTTTGATGCTCATGCTGCAAAGATAAGATGCTTTCCGGGAAAAACTTTGTCAGATCATCAAAACGGTTCCTACCAGCAGCAGAACAAGCAGAATATCGACCAGCCCGATGATGATCGCCGCAATGGCGAATCCCGAACCACGGAAACGCTCCGGATGCTTCAGGATACGGGCGATGCTGATCCATCCGAAGATAATCGCCAGTCCGCCAAGTGGAATGGCAGCGATAAAAATCCCGCCCAGACTGAGAATGAATCCCGCCAGTCCGAAACCTTCTACCGTTTGTTTCGGCTGTTTGTTAGTAGTCTCTGTCACTGGTTTTTGTCCTTTCGGTGCGATTTCCTCTTCCGTTCCGTTGGCATANNACCCTTTCTTCACCGTAAACGAAGGTCCGCCCAGGTTATCGCACTTCTTGTAGCGAACGGTTTCCACACCTATTTCTTCAAGCTTCACGGCTCTTTTGATCCCGCTCTGCATGATGATCGTATCACACGCAGTTGTATCGGAAGCAACAGGATGATCCAACTCTGCAACGCTTTGTAATTCTTCACAGGGCTTTACAGCTGCCTCTGTGTCGAAAGCGGGAATTTGCGTTTGCGAAACGGTTTGAGCCATGTCCTGTCCGTCTTCCGTTACAACTTTATCGGCGGAATGATGACGATTCTTCCACTCTACATGGTAACCAGGTTGGTGAAGTCGTTTTTGAATGGTACAGGAAACAGCCGTAATGGCCAGGAAAAGGGATGCTATCAAAAAGCGCATGCGATTCGGGTGATTGATTTTATAGCCGCAAAAGTGCACAAAAAAGAACAGCGAAAAATTTCATTGTCAGATTTTCGTCAAAAAACACGTTTCAGCGTCGAATGTATGCGTGCAATCGTATTTTTACGTCAACAACACAGACTGAATGAAGCACCTGCTAATCTTCCTGTTTCTTGTTTCAGCTTACGATACTTGTAGCCAGGAAAATCCGTATCCGTGGGGCGTTCACATCTATTACGCTCCGGCAACCGGCGATGCAGGCGCTCCGCCTGATTACGAGCGCAGTGGTTATTCGTACAGAACGGGGCTTGGACTTTCACGCGAAATCCGCAGCTGGGAAGTTCAGATCGGAACCGCTTATTCCAGTATGCTGGCGAGGTTGAAAAACCGCGATAATTCGGGGGAACGCATCGAAGATCATGCCAGCGCCGATACGACTTATTCGATTCGCAATACGCACCGCTACATCGAATTTCCGATACAGGTGCTTTACAAAGGCTTTGTGATCAACCGTTCGGATCGCTACGAAGCCGGCATTGGTGGTGGTATATCGCTTTGTATGTTGCAGGATGAACGCGCCGTATGGACCATGCATCCGACCGGACAAGCAGCCATTCCGAATTTTCGTAACGACCTGATCCTCGACGAAGGTTTTAGTACCAAACTGTTTTTCACACTTGAGTTCGGTGTTCATCTCTCCGAGCGCTCGCATCTGGTTTTCCAGGCCGAATATGGTATTTACAACCTTCCCGACGCTCAGAAAATGATCATCGGCCAATTGAATTATTATGCTTTCAGAGCAGGCTATGCATTCCGTTTTTAAATTATGAAGTATTCGTTTTTTCTGCTTTTCCTGCTGATCTTTTCGGACGCATTCGGACAGGACACTTTGTTGCCTTCGGCCGTTCGGGTTTATTACGCTCCCGGAGTTACAATCTCCTCAGAAAGAACGAAATCGGATCATGGCTATAACCGCGGCGGCTACTCCTGGTCGGCCGGACTGGGTTTTTCACGGAATTTTCGCAATCCGAGATGGCAATGGCAGGCGGATCTGGCTTTCACACATCTTCAACCTGAATTACACAACCGCTCGTTTCAGTTGGAAGAAGTCGCCGATCCCAATAACGCCGATACCACTTATTCGATTCGCAACACACACCGGTATTTCGAAATTCCTTTTCACTTGCTGTATGTCAGTCCCGGTGAAGAAATGGGATTGAGCAATCGTTTCAGCTACGGACTCGGCGGTGGTTTTTCAGTCGGTTATCTGCTGGAAGAACGCGCCATCTGGAAAGCACATCCACTGGGCGAAAAAGGCATAGACAATTTCCGGAACGAACGCATCGGCAGCGGTAGTTTTTCCATGCGATTCTTTCTGACCGTTTATGGCAGCTACANNTTTTTTCGAAATTGATTACAGCTACTGCCTTCTCCCCGATTCCCAGAGAACACTGACCGGCAACAACCTGTTTTTCCATTCTGCCCGGGTGGGTTATGCGTGGCGATTTTAAACTGAATTCAACTGCCATTTTTTCAGTTAAAACACGCTAAAACACTTGCCGTTCATGTCATTTTTTCCGATTTTTCGTTTTGGTGCAGCCTTTGACAAAGAAAAGGCACAAACGACAGATCATGGATAGCAATCAATTTACAATAAAGACACAGGAAGTCATCCAGTCGGCACAGCAAATCGCTATGGAATCCGGTCACCAGGCCGTCGAAAACGCCCATTTGCTGAAAGGGATTTTCAACGAAGACAAGGATGTCGTTCCTTACGTTCTTAAACAGCTGAACGTTAACGCAGACATGCTGGAACAGACGCTCGACCGGATTATTTCGACTTATTCGAAGGTTTCGGGTGCACAGATTTACCTTTCGCCGAAAGCACAGACGACTTTACAGCAAGCGCTTTCACTGGCGAAAAAACAGGGCGACGAATATGTTTCCGTGGAAATGCTTTTTCTCGCATTGCTGGAAGGAAGCGACCAGACCGCTCAGCTTTTAAAAGACGCCAAGCTCACAAAATCAAACGTACTGAACACCATTATGGAATTACGAAACGGTGAAAAGGTGACTTCCAACCAACAGGAAGGCACGTATAAATCATTGGAGAAATACGCTAAAAACCTGAACGAGNNGGCCCGCGAAGGCAAGCTCGACCCGGTAATCGGCCGCGACGACGAAATCCGCCGCGTTTTGCAGATCCTGACCCGACGCACGAAGAACAACCCGATCCTGATCGGCGAGCCGGGCGTTGGTAAAACCGCTATTGCGGAAGGAATCGCACACCGTATCATCGACGGCGACGTTCCGGAAAACCTGAAATCGAAAGTCGTATACTCACTCGACATGGGAGCGCTGATCGCCGGCGCCAAATACAAAGGCGAATTCGAGGAACGACTCAAATCCGTTGTGAAGGAAGTAACCGGCGCGGATGGCGAGATCATTCTTTTCATCGATGAGATCCACACGCTTGTTGGAGCCGGTGGCGGCGGTGAAGGTGCGATGGATGCTGCGAATATTCTCAAACCGGCGCTGGCACGCGGTGAATTACGCGCTGTCGGTGCAACGACGCTGAACGAGTACCAGAAATACTTCGAGAAAGACAAGGCGCTCGTACGACGTTTCCAGCCTGTTCTGGTCGACGAGCCGGATACCGAAGACGCGATTTCCATACTCCGCGGTATCAAGGAGAAATATGAAAATCACCACAAAGTGCTCATCAAGGATGCCGCCATTATTGCCGCGGTGGAATTGTCACAGCGCTACATCACCGAGCGTCATTTACCGGATAAAGCGATCGACCTCATCGACGAAGCCGCTTCCAAATTGCGTATGGAAATCAATTCCAAGCCGGAAGAGCTCGATGAGCTGGAGCGTCGTATCATGCAGCTGGAAATCGAACGCGAGGCGATCAAACGCGAAAACGATACGGTGAAGCTGGAAGGACTCGGCAGAGAGCTTTCCGAGCTGGAAGAACAGCGCAATGCGTTCAAGGCTCGCTGGCAGGCGGAAAAGAACATCGTAGACGAAATTCAGCACAACAAGGAAAGCATCGAGCAGTTCAAGCTGGAAGCCGACCAGGCCGAACGTGCCGGCGATTACGGAAAAGTAGCCGAAATCCGCTACGGACGTATCAAAGAAGCTGAAACCAAGCTGGAGAACCTGAAAACCCAGCTGACCGAAGTACAGAGCAACAGCAAAATGATCCGCGAAGAAGTCGGCGCAGAAGAAATTGCCGATGTGGTTTCCAAATGGACCGGCATTCCGGTTTCCAAAATGGTCGAGAGCGAAAAAGCCAAACTGCTTCGCATGGAAGACGAGCTGGGAAAACGCGTGATCGGACAGGAAGAAGCCATTACCGCACTTTCGGATGCCGTTCGACGCAGCCGCGCCGGATTACAGGATATGCGCAAGCCGATCGGCTCGTTCATTTTCCTCGGACCGACGGGAGTTGGTAAGACCGAGCTGGCCAAAGCACTGGCCGATTACCTGTTCAACGACGAGAACGCCATGACACGTATCGATATGTCGGAATACCAGGAAAAACATGCCGTTAGCCGACTCGTGGGCGCGCCTCCGGGATACATCGGCTACGATGAAGGCGGACAGCTGACCGAAGCCGTTCGACGGAAGCCGTACTCTATTGTACTGCTTGACGAGATCGAAAAAGCGCATCCGGATGTGTTCAACATATTGCTTCAGGTTCTCGACGACGGTCGCCTGACCGACAACAAAGGCCGCACGGTGAACTTTAAGAATACGATCGTCATCATGACGTCGAACCTTGGCTCACATCTGATCCAGGAAAGCTTCGAGGGCGTGAAGGAGAACGAAATGGCCGACGCGATCGATGAAGCGAAAATCAAGGTGTTCGAGCTGCTGAAGCAGGTTATTCGTCCGGAATTCCTGAACCGCATCGACGAAACGATCATTTTCACGCCGCTGAACAAGCATTACCTGCGCGAGATCGTTCAATTGCAGCTCGATCAACTGGTGGAATTGCTCGAAGAACGTGGCATTCAGCTGCACATCACGAAGGAAGCCAAGGCGCACATCGTTGAAACGGGCTACGATCCGCAATTCGGTGCGCGACCGGTGAAACGCGTGATTCAGAAACAGGTGCTGAACGAATTATCGAAAGCGCTGCTGGCAGGAACCATCGATACCGCACAAACAGTGGTCATGGATATTTTCGACGGCAGGATCGTGTTCCGGAAAGCCATTTCCGAGGATGAAGAAGTCACAAGTTAAGAGTTACAATCAATATATAGAAAACGAAAAAAGAGGGCCGGAATCCTCTTTTTCGTTTTTTGGGTGGTTAGGCTACCTTCTCGCAGGTTATCCGGCAGGTAAATGTCTTCGCTAATTAACTGAAACAAAGATACTGCCGGGAGTACGTAAGCTATTTACGGTTTACGTGGGTTTTCGAAGGCGCGAAGCACCGGGTAAATCTCCCACGAACCCCGACAGCATTCGCATCGGGGCAGGTTTGCGATGAGAAAATCAAGTGCAGACTAAATTGATCACTTCGCTGCGATAATTCCGTAAAGCATCGGGAGTTTGGAGTCGAGATGGGCTATGCGGTAAATGCCCGGCGCGTCTTCCCGTAATTCGCGGAAGCAGGCGTATGGGGAATAATCCCACTCGCGGTAGTTTTTCAGGATCAATCCGGCGTCGATAAGGCTTTGCAGCAGTTCGGATGTCGAATGGTTCCAGGAAACGGTTTCATAGGCAATAGCGGCATCGCGATCGGCATAAGAGCCTTCCTCCTGCTCCACGATCGTTTCGGTGTTGAAATACGAATAGCGTACCTCGCGGAAATGTTCGTCAAACATCCAAACAACCGGATGGAAGTCGACCATCACCAAACGTCCGCCGGGTTTCAGAAAGTATTGCACGATATCTGCCCAGCGATCGAGATCCGGCAGCCAGCCGATCGTTCCGTAGCTTGTGAAGACGATATCGAATTTTTCATCTAAATGTTCCTTCAGGGTGTAGACATCGCAGGCAATGAATGTCGCGTCCAATCCGAGTGTCTTCGTGAGCTCGCACGCTTTGGAAATGGCAGCATCCGAAAGGTCGACACCAGTGACTTCCGCCCCCATTCGGGCCAGTGAAAGCGTGTCCTGTCCGAAATGACATTGCAGGTGCAAAATACGTTTGCCTGCGACCGTTCCCAGCAGGTCGAGCTCGGGATCTTTCAGTGTCGATTCGCCACGCAGAAACGATGGCATATNNCGATGTGTACAGCCGTTTTCGCATTCCAGGCCGCCTTGTTTTTCTCGAGGTAATCGTTGTATTCCATATGAACAATAATACGGTTTTACGATTAAAAAGCATTTAATTCTGAATTATGCATTCTGAATTGTGCATTGTATACATTTGCTCATGCGTTTACTGCGTCGTTTTAAGACTTATTCAGGAATCAAAAAGTTCTACATTATCCTGCCCTGGATCGTGATTTTCTTTACCATTCCGCTCGTATTTGCCAACCTGGCGATCGTTTCGAATGCCGAAGGCAAAACGTTTGATAGCGTTACATCTATTCCTTCCAACCGAACCGGATTGTTGCCCGGCACTTCCAAAATCGGTCGCAGCGGAGGTGAAAATCAGTATTACCGATTTCGTATCAACGCCACGGCCCAGCTGCTGAAATCCGGGAAAATCCAGCGTGTGCTCATCAGCGGCGACCGAACGGGAGATTACAACGAGCCCGACGACATGAAGACCGATCTGATCAAACTGGGCATTCCTGCCGATAAAATCCTGCTCGACTATACCGGTTTCAGTACGATCGAATCGATGCGGCATGCAAAAAAATACGATTCACATATCACGGTCATTTCGCAGAAATTCCACAATGAGCGCGCTATTTATCTCGGTGAAACCATCGGACTGAAAGTTATCGGCTACAACGCAAAAAACGAAACGGCTTACAGGGGTTTTCTCACCGCATTGCGCGAACGTTTTGCCCGTGTAAAGCTGTTTATCGATATCTGGACGGATTAAACGATCCTGCGCGTGTTCAGCGCCCTTACCCATTCTGAATTGCCGCAACTTTTGCAGGAAGCTGTTCCGGATTCGAGCTCGGCGACCGTACCGCAGAATGTACAGGCATACATGCCTTTTTCATGAATCGTTTTGTTTTTGGCAGAAAACAGCTCAGGCCGAAGCGGCAAACCGTAGCGAACGTCTTTATCCTCGTAATAATAGACGCTGAGCTCACCGGATGGCTCCAGGTAAGCGTTCCGCACCTGTCCCAGATGTTCAATGCTTTTTATGCGCAATTCGGTGAAGAATTCGTCCTGTGCCAGCACTTCTTTCTTGAAGTTCTCGTAAGCAAAATGTCCTTCCGTGATCAAACAAACGGGTACACCTTCCACAAATTCCTCAAAGCGCTTGCTTTTCCCGGTTAGCCACGTCACGAAGCGGTACAGGAAAATGATGACGAGGAAAACCGTGAGCGCGGGAATCATGCCCACATCTTCGTAGAACATCGGGTCGCCGGCCGCAGAGCCCAGGGCAATGATAAGAACGGTCTCGAAAATGGACAATTGCCGAACGCCGCGTTTACCGGTCATTCTCAAAGCCAGCAATACAACGCCGAACATGATCACCGAACGGAAAATCACTTCCAGCAGGAATTCAACCGGTAGATCGTTGAACAGTAGCCGGTTCCATTCAAAGTTCTGATGCGCTTCTTCTTTCATAATCTGTGGTTGTAGGTTGAAAATACGGCATTTTCTCCCCCACAATCCTCAGGAACTGTTAATAATTGAAAACGAAGGTACCGTAATTATTGGTAGGCTTTCACGCAGCTGTTGTCCTCGAATTGCAGGATCACCACACCTTTGTAATCTTCGCCGACTTCCTGTCCGAGCAGGTTGAATCGCTTCGTTACAATGCGCTTTTCCTGACGATTATCTATCGAAACCAGCTTGGAATAGGTTTCAGACGCTCCGTCCATATCGGTTTGACTGATCCGATAGTAGTTCACCGCATCTTCCTGGAAATTGAAATCTGTATAAGTGTATTCTGTCGCGACCATGGAATTGCCGGCACCATCCGGTTTTGCCACTACCTGCCAGGTAACGCCATCGGTCGAGCGTTCGAGCGTGAAGTAATCGTTCTCGCGCTCGGAAGCCGTTACCCAGCTCAGCTCGTTGTAACCGTTCTGCTTTGTTCCGGTAAATTCCGCAAACTCTACCGGCAAAGCAATCGGGTTGCAGTTCAATGTGGCGCCATTCGTAAAGTTCCACGCAATATTGAACGGCGTATTATCTTCATCCCAGTTGTCTACCAACAGGATATAAGTCTGACCAGCCGTAACGTCAAGTGCATTCACAAAGCGATTGCCGCTTGCGTCTTCGGTATCGTCTCCTGCACCGACCTGCAATCCGGTATTTCCTGCAGTTCCGGAAAAAGAGCAGCGAATCGGTGCTCCGAGGCTCGCACAACCGTTGTTCCATATAGCAAAATCGTAATCCGCGTTCGTCTGGATAGTGAACGTAACCGTTCCGGCCGTTGCTGCCTGGAAGTAATACCAGGATGACTGGTTCTCGCCCGAAAGACAGCCGTCTGTTGCATTCGTCAGTTCATCCACTCCCAAACCGTTGGCATTTCCTCCGAAAGCAGCGGTATTACAAACCTGCATTGCATTCGCACAATCGGTGTTCGGTGGCGGAGCGGTTCCCTGTTTCACACAGATCTGACCATTGATCGCATTTGCGGAGGCATTATTGTGTCGCATAATAGCTACGTAGTATGTTTGACCGATCGCTGTAGCGACCGTTACATTCTCGTTGTCATTATTCCCTTCGTTTGAGCAGCCGATCTGTGTAAGACTTCCACAGGTACCGCTGTAAACTACCAGGATCGGGTCCGGCCCGCCGGAACCATCCGTAACCTGTACTGATGTTTGAGTCGATACCGCTATAAAACGGAAAAAGCCATCGCGGTAATTGACACCGCACGACGGATTGGGCATTTCAGCGCCCCATGATCCTTGTATCGTATAACCTACACTGGTACAACCCGAGTTGACGTTCAGCAATGGCGCGCCGGAGCACAGATCGGATTGTGCCGTTGCATGGAAAAAGCCTGTTACCAACAGGGCTGTTCCCAATAAAAATCTATTCATCCTCTTGCTTGATTTCGCTGGTTGATGCTTTACGCTCGAATGCAGCCAATTGATAGGAAAATTCCTGGAAAAAGGCAGCCAGCTCTTCTTCGGTGAGTAGAAGTGTTGCCCCTGTTACAATGAATTCGTCGGTTGCGTCATCGAACTTCGGGAAAAAGCGGCGCTCTTCCGCAGTATTGTAGCGATCACGTATCTCGCCGATCAACGGCTTTGCGGTGGCATGAGAATCAACGGTTTCCACCTTAAAACGGTATTCAAAATGCTGAGCACTGCATACGGAAACGCAGGTGCTGAGCACCAAAAACAGTAGTATGTTTTTCATTAGTGTGAATTGACAGGTAACTTATTGACGCACTTTTTGAGCGGTGCGTTTACAAGAATGAGCCGACAAGGCCTCCCGCTGAATATTTACATTCAACTAAAGAACATTTAATGAAACTCCGGCAAAATCAATATTTTACAGACTTTTTGTTTTGCAACAGGCACAATAGAATTATCAGGGAAAAAGTTAAAACCGTTAATAATGTGAACTGTTAGTGCTGTCAATAAATGTATATATCAAACTACCCTTAAAGATGGCAGAAGACATTTCGTTACCAAAGCGTTAATGGCCGGAGGAGATTGCCTTCAGTCCGATGATAGACGCAATCAATGTTGCGAGAAAAAACAACCGCCAGAAGGTCGCCGGCTCGTGAAAAACGAAAATCCCCATGATTACCGTTCCCACAGCTCCGATACCCGTCCAGACGGCATAAGCGGTTCCGATCGGCAATTCCTGCGTGGCTTTCATGAGCAGGTACATGCTGATCGCCAGACAAACGAAAAAGCCGGTCAGCCACCAGTAAGAGGTCGCACCTTCGGTTTCACGTGATTTTCCAAGACAGGTTGCAAAACCAACTTCGAACAGTCCGGCAATGATCAAAAGAATCCAGCTCATGGGTTGTGTATTTCCCCTAAAATTAGCCATTGCGAATGGAATAAACAGCCGATTTTTGGTACGGATAAAGAGTCTTTCTTGACAGGCTAATCGATTCGATTGACAATCAGATCAGTGATTCACTACAAAGGAGCAAAGACAAATTTCCTGCCGTGTTTTTAAGGAAGCAAAGGTGTACCGGTTANNACTTTCGTCCGCCACTGCGGACGAACTAACAGGGTAGATTTCAAATGACATTCCCTTTGCTTCCTTATGCAATATGAATGTAAAAAGAATCTTTGCTCCTTTGTGGTGAGATTCGAGAACAGCTCATCTCTTTCCCACAGGCATGGAAAACGGCGTGAACGCCAACGTAAATGAATGTCTCGGAACCTGCGTCTTTCGCTCTAAGAACGCTGGAACCGTATAGCTGTAAAGCAGCCGAAAACGACCATTTCCGATTCCAATCTGCGGTTGAAGGGAAAACCAGCTGTTACGTGGTCCTACTTCATAAGCGGCTTTGATGCCGGAAGTGAAAACCGTTCCTACCGAAACCCAGCGATTCACATATACGCCATAGCTTTCCAGCGCCGGATTGATCACCATTCCGATAGCTGTTCCGCGAAATCCGTAGCCGAACGCACAGACACCACCGGTTGTTTCCTCGGTGAATGCATAGCCGAATCGTACAGATGTTTGTCCGGAAACGTCAACGCCGAAATCGAGCCCGACACCATTGGTGATATGACCGGGAAGTGGTCGCCATTCGGTTGAATCGCTTTGAGCGAATAACGAAGACGACAGAAAACCTGTCAGCAGGAAAAGAAAAAAATGGTGCAGCAACTTCATTTCAAATCGTTTACGGGTTAAATATAAACGATTTTCCGAAAGCAGCTCAATGATCGCCACCTGACCATTTCAGGGAAAGGAAAACCGTGCGCGGTTTTGGCGGACCATAAATATAATTGCTGTCGCGGTTCTTGCCTGTGTCGAAATCCTGCTGGTATTGGTTCAGCACGTTCTGAACGCCGATCGCGATCTCGATATTCTGCTCCACACGGTGTAAATGACAATTGTAGGCCAGACGCAGCGTACAATCGAAAAATTGCGGCGAGCGGATCACTATGTCATCGGGAACGCCCGGCGCACCACCGAAATGCGGCACAAGCATCGGACCGGTGTAAATTCCGGCAATCGTTCCCGACCAGCGCTGATCAGGCAATAAAGTCAGGTTCGCAAAACCGTAAGCATCAGGTGTTCGCAGGAAGCGTTTTTCAGCCGGCAGTGCATCGCTCCACGCCACGGCTTCGCTGTAATACGAGCGCTGGAAGGTATAACCGGCATCGGCCTGCAGCCATTTCGACCATTTCCATCTTCCTTCGAGCGTAACGCCGTACACCTGCGCGTTGCCACCGTTATCACGCAGCAGCTGCGTATTGCCCAGCGTGTCCTGTCCGATCTCTGTGAGCACGAAGACATGCTGCAACGTCGTTGTAAACAGGGAGAGCGTTATTCCAGCCAGCTGACGACCAAACCGATGGTTGTAATCGGCTGAAAACGACCAGCTGTCGGAAAGCTCGCTTTGCAGGTCCGGACTGCGTTGAATCGTCGCCACACCACCAGAAGCAAACGCAATGTGCATATCGGTCTCGAATGCTTGCGGCGCTTTGAATCCGCGACCATAGCCGGCCCGTAATTGCAAGGCTTTAACCGGCTTGTACAATAAACTGAAGCGCGGTGTGAACACCCAATGATCGAGCAAGCTATGCTCATTCGCGCGAACGCCGGCCAGCACGGTCCATTTTTTCGTCAGCTCCCAGTCGGATTGCAGGTAAACGCCCAATTGGCTCACCGTTTGATCGATCAGGAAGTTATAACCGGGAATGCGATCGTCAATCACGTCGTATAAATGCTCCACGCCTGAATTGAGCTCCATCTTTCCCATCCGCAGCCACTCGAAACGCCGGGTAAGCTGCACGCCCGATTGCATGGTCGTATTGCGGGTCGTTCCCCAACCATTGGCCTGGTCAATTCCCGTGTAATGTGTTCGTCCGGTGAGCTGACCGCCCGAAAAAGCCTGAAGGCTTGTTTTCTTATTACGCGCATTCCAGGTAAAATTCAGCTGAGCAATGCTGCTGTTCTGCAAACGGTATTCGGACTGATCGGCCTGATCCGGGCGTCGATCCAAAGCATTTCCGCCGCGGCGCTCCTCGTTGATCTGCCAGAAACTCGCTTCCAAAACGATTTGCTGCGACGGTTTCACGAATGCATTCAAACCAACGGAATAGCCATTCAGCATCGGCATTTCGGAATAGCCGTCGGCGTTGGCATCGAAAGCCGAGCGTTTCCGCATACTGGTAAAGATCGTCAGTCCGGCAGTTGCTGAATCGTTTACGGCCACGCAATTCGCCTGGATNNGTTCAGATCGTGGGCTTGTGTGGCGATCCAGCCATCGCTGACCTGAACCGACAAGGCATCTTTTTCCGGCAGTTTGGTGATCACGTTGACCGTTCCGGCAATGGCGTTGGATCCGTATAAAACCGAGCCGCTTCCGCGCACCACTTCCACCCTGCTGATGGCATTGGAAGGAATCTGTTCGAGGCCGTATAAGCCCATTAAAGACGAAAACAGCGGTCGGCCATTGATCAGGATCTGTGAATAAGAACCGCCCAATCCGTTCATCCGCAGCTGCGAATAATTACAGGTCTGACAGTCGGTTTCCATGCGCAAGCCAGGCTGAAACACCAATCCTTCGGACAGACAAACGGACTGTGTTCGTTGAAAAGTCCTGGCATCGAGAATATTTACCGCAACAGGCGAATCCAGCTTGCGACGCACGGTCCGCGTTCCGGTAACGACCACATCGTTCAGATCGATTCCTTCCGGATAAACGACCCATTCAATCTTATGAATGGAATCAGCGGCTACTAACAGCCCCATCGTGTCAGCCGTAAAACCGATAGGATAGCAAAAAAGCGTTACGCTTCCTGGTGCAATCTTATCGAAAACAAACTTGCCTTCTTTGTCGGTAACGGTCTGCAAATTCTCTGGTAGTAATACGATCCGTGTCAGTGAAACCGGGCGATTTTCTCCTGTCAGCTGGCCTTCAATCCTTGCCTGCTGAGCGAAAGTCGCCAACGGGAAACAGATTATCAGACAGCGTAACAAACGAATCATGTTCTTTTTTTGACAAACTTAAATAGAATAAATGAATTAACGAAAATAATTTTTAGACTTACCTAAATTTATTTCTAAAGATTCTCTTCATTTATAAATTCCGCTCACATTTTAAACTTTTCGGCCGAAAGTTTGTAGTACTTTCAACATCGAATACCTGATGAAATACTTCGTATATATTCTTTTATGCCTGCTGCCGGTAATTGGCTCAGCACAGAAGTTCTCTTCCAGCATCACTTCGGAAGCGGCTTTTCGCAAGCTGGCGGGAAAACCGTTGAGCTCGAAATACGGCGATGTGGCTTCCGTGAAGGTGTTATTCGAAACATCGAGCAAAAAGCTCTACTATATGAGCTCGATCCTTTACCGCTACCATTACGATTTCGCGACGCGGCAGCTGGGTTGTAGCTACGATCTTTCGATCTTCAATGAGCTGAATTACGGCAAATCGGTGCGACGCGATTACCTGCTGGCGAATGTTAACTGGAATGAGGCTTCCGATAGTTATTTCATCGATTTGTCGGTATTCGATCAGATGCCCGAAGAACGTATCGTGCAATTGTTCCGGGAAATTAAATCCAGCCTGTTTTGCGGCGAAAAAGTGGTTTTCCTTCTCAACACCGACCGTTTGCTACAATTGCGTACATCGCTCGATGGGAAAATCGCTACGGCAACGCCGGCAGATATTTATTCCCGACTCGATTTTCAATCCATCGCCGAAGGAAACACGCGTGGACGNNGCCGCTGCAACCGAACGACATTCTCGTCACGACCAAAACGCCGCAATACCTTCCACTGGTTCGTGGTATGATCCTGACCGAGCTGCAAACACCGCTGAGCCACCTCGTGATCCTTGGACAAAACCGCGGCATTCCGATAGCCGTTTCTACCGGAATTTTCGATAATGAAGCGCTGAAAAAGCTCGACCGGCAATGGGTGCAGCTGATCGTTACTTCCGATACGTTTCAGCTCATTCGAACAACTAACGAAACGGGGATTGAAACCAATGTACCGGCTGTGCACCTGCGAAAGTTCCTGGAAGTCGATTCACTCATCAGCGGAGAATACCTCTCGCCTGCTCTGGCAGGAACGGTCGGAAACAAAGCCGCCAACTTCGGTATTCTCGTCAAGCTGCAGAAAAACGGTCATTACAAAACGCCCGAAGCTTCTTTTGCGATTCCATTTGCGCGTTACGAACAGCACCTGAACCGATCCGCAGCTGCAAAGCTGATCCTGCAGCTGAGTGCACATCCGCCAGGCGATCCGGACTCATTGAAAACCATTCTGAAAGCGATTCGGGATGAAATCCGCGATACGCGTGTCGATCCGGCCTTACTGACACTGATTCACGAGCGATTAACAGCTTCCGGCTACACGACTTTTCGTTTCCGTTCTTCTACAAATGCCGAGGATGCCGCAGGATTTTCCGGAGCCGGCTTGTACGATTCCAAAACGGTTGACCTCATGGATCCCGGTAAAACGGTTGAAGAAGCGCTGCAAAAAGTATGGGCAAGCTTGTGGTCGTATGAAGCTTATCTCGAGCGCCAGTTTTTCCATATTGCACAGGAAGACATTGCCATGGGTATTCTCGTTCACCGTTCTTTTCCCGATGAAGCGGCCAACGGCGTTGCCATTACGGAAAACGTTTACCGCGCTTCTTACGCGGGATTTGTCGTGAACNNCGTGAACGTACAGCTTGGCGATGCGAGTGTCGTAGCACCCGAACCGGGCGTGATCTGCGATCAATTGGTCCTGTATCCGGAAAACGAATTATCGGGCTTTCAGAATACGATCGAAGTAATCACGACGTCAAATCTCACGGAAAACGGTCAGCTGGTGATGTCGAAATCGGAGCTGGAATTGCTGCAGCAGGAACTGGAACGCATCAAAAAGTATTACTGGAAGCACCATTACAAGCGCAAGCCGGGCGAACAGTACGAAGAATTCGGATTAGATCTTGAATTCAAGCTGGATAA